>CAZBPO010000018.1:0-12630 GCA_964493795.1 uncultured Flavobacteriaceae bacterium | reverse complement strand
CGCGCGTTCCAGCGTCTTCTTGACGCTGTCGGCCGAAAACTCGCGTTTCGCCAGGAAATGCGGGACCCAGGGCTGCCTGAAGCCCAGCACCATCTGGGCGGCGAACAGCAAGGGCGGCGCGCCCATCACCGATCCGATCCCCGGCGGCGAGATCGCAGCGAGAATGCCGAAGACGATCAGGCAGAAGCCGAAGCCGCGCTGACCCATCGAGGCGACGAAGTGGCCGAGCGTCACCTGCTTGCCCTGCTCGCGGTCGAGCAGGTGCAGCATCGCCTCGACCAGCGGGGCCTCTTCGTGAGCGTGGGTCTCGGCGGTCACGTGCTGTCGCCGCCGCGTTCGCGCGCGCGCTTGCGGCGCGCCGCCACGATCAGGTTAAGCGCCTCGACCGTCACCGAGAAGGCGATGGCCGCGTAAATGAAGGCGCGTTCGATGTGATAGTGGAAGCCGTCGGCCACCAGCGTGGCGCCGATCAGGATGAGAAAGCTCAGCGCCAGCATCTTGACGGTCGGATGCGTGTTGACGAAGCGCGCGACGGGCTCGGCGGCCAGCAGCATCACCGCCATCGAAATCACGACCGCCAGGATCATCACCTCGATCATCCCCGGCGCCATGGCGACGGCGGTCAGGACCGAGTCGAGCGAGAAGACCGCGTCGAGAATGACGATCTGCATGATCACCGCGGCGAACGAGGCGCGCTTCAGCGAGGCTTCGTGCGCCTCTTCGCGTCCCTCCATCATGTGATGGATTTCAACCGTGCCCTTGTAGAGCAGGAAGAAGCCGCCCCCGATCAGGATCACGTCGCGCCACGAAACGCCGAAGCCGGCGATCGTCACGAACGGGGTCTGCAGTTGCTGGATCCACGTGATCAGCATCAGCAGGCCGATCCGCATGATGAGCGCCAGCGCCAGCCCGATCCGGCGCGCCGACTTCTGCTGCTCAAGCGGCAACTTGGCCGACACGATCGACAGGAAGATGACGTTGTCGATGCCCAGAACGATTTCGAGCGCCGTCAAAGACAGCAGCGCGGCCCACGCATTGGGGTCGGACAGAAGTTCGAGCATGCAGGGGATGTGTATCCGCCCCGTCGCGCGTCGATCAAGCGCAAACGGACGACGCGCCTATGACGCGCGCTTGAGGCCCCGGACGCCCTTCAGCCCGAAATTCACGGTCGCGGCGAGTTCTGTCGCCGCGCGTTTCAGGTCGGACAGACGGGCGAAACGCCGTCCGTCCAGCGCGTGAAACCGCGCAGAGCCCGAATAGAAGCGGACGCCCGTCTGATCGGGGACAGCCAGCCCAGCGTCTTCGCCGGCGATTTCGATAAGCACGATATTATCCGATGACATGAGAATGCTCCTGGCGCGATGGAAACGCGCTGTCCTGGGTTTCGATCCGTTTGGAAGTGTGTCGCCCGCTCAGGCGCAGCGACACGCCATACAGACAGAACCCGTCATCGGGGCATGGGGCGCGATGGGCGACATGACTCGTCTCCTTCGTCGGCCGGCCGCCAGCCGCAAGGCTGGGGCGCTTAGCTGTTGAAACGCGGCGCAAGCTTTACCGAAAATCCCGCGGCGCGGTCGCAATAGACCCGCAAGATGAAACCTGCGTGACGGCGACGCCGCGAACAACGCGTCCGGCCTGAAGCGAGTCTGAAGCGCTGCTTGATCGTGTTGCGCCGCAACGGTTCGTGTTGCGGCGCAACTGGATCAGGACTCAGTAGTCGAGGCGATAGCGCGCGCCCACGCTGGACGATGAATCGGCCCCGACCTCGGTTTCGACCGACAGGTTCTCGTCGATCTGAAGCTCCAGCCGGCCGGTCGTGCCCCCCGACGCGCCGCCCTGCCGCAACTCGAAATAGACGTTGTTGGCCAGATAGGCGCCGGCTTTCACGGCGGCGTTGCCGCTATCGTCCAGATCCACCGACAGCACGTCGAGCCCGAAACGATCGCGAAGATCGCCCAGCACGCCGCCGCGTATGTCGTTGCCGCCCGAGAGCGCGGCGATCGAGTTCGCCAGCTCCAGTCCTTCGATGGCCGAGAGGCTGGAGACCGATCGCCCGAACAGGAGTCGCGCGAAAACCTCGTCCTGCGGCGCGGCCGGCACCGACGATGCGGTGATCCGGGGCTCGCTGGCGCGGCCCGACAGCGTGAGGGATGCGGTGAAGCCGTCCTCTTCCTGCGTCGCGACGATCTTGATGCGCGGTTCGATGGTGGGTCCGCCATCGAACTCGATCAGGCCTTCGGTGATCTGGAAGCTGCGCGAGCCGAAATCCCAGGTGCCGCGCAACAGGGTGAGCTTTCCTTCGATGCGCGGGTCGGATGCGTCGCCGAATATCTTGAGGTCGCCGCGCCACAACGTATTCAGCCCGCGGCCTTCGACCTTCGCCGGGCCGGGAATATTCACGTCGATATCGAGGGTGAGCACTTCGGCCGGCGCGACCGCTCCGGCAGGTTTCGGCGGGGGCGGCGGGTTGGCGGGATCGATCACGTCGACGACGACGAGGTTCGACAGGCCAGGCTGGGGAATTTCCGCCTCCAGGCCCGTCACGGTCAGCGCGCCGCGCAGCACCGGGCCGGACGCGCCAGGCACGAGATTCAGCGAGCCGGCGACCGCCGCCACCAGATCGTCGCGGGTCACGATCTGCATATCGGTCAGCGTCACGCCGCCTGACGCCGCGCTGAGCGCGCCCGACAATCCCATCGCCGCGTCGATGACGAGCCGCCCGTTCCCGCCATCCGTCGCGCCGCCTTTGACGGTGATCTGGCCGCCGGTCATCTGGACGGAGATGTTCAGCGCCGCCAGCCGCGTTCCCAGCGCCTCATTCACATAGGCGCCATTGGCGATGGTCGCGCCGCCCGACACGCGTGGGGCGCTCAGCGTGCCGCCGATGGTGGCGTCGATGGCGGCGTCACCGTCCAGAGAATGGCCGTCGATGTCGGCCAGACGCCACAACGGGGCGATGCGGCCGTTCCATCTGACGGCGCCGGTCAACGCGGCGTTGGGGGCGGGCGAGGGAAATCCGCCGTCGGCGGCGCGGGCGAGCGGAAAGGCGACTTCGGCGCGCGCGTCCGGCAGGCCTTCGGCCGTCGCCGTCGCGGTCGCGCGGAAAACGCCGCCCGACCAGTTTCCGGCCAGCGTCAGATTGGCGGGCGGCACGCGGCCTGCGCCGCCTCCGGCGCGCAGGCCCGAAATCCGGAGGTTCAACGCCGCGCGCGCCGCTCCGCCGTCCAGCTCCGCCTCGCCCTCCAGCACGCCGCGGACGACGTCGCGGCCCAGCACAGCGGTAAGCGCCTCCAGATCAATCCCGTTCAGCCGCAGAGTTGTCCGCATGCCGCTATCGGCGGCGGTTGCGTTGGCCACGATTCGCCCGGCGGCCCGGCCTTCCCGCGTAAGGCGGGCATCCAGATTGTCGAGCGTGATGCCGTTGGTGAAAGTGATGGTGAACGGCGCGGCGGTTTCGAGACGTTCCTGCTGGGTTTCCGCCCGGAATGCTGTGACACGCGCGGCGGCGAAATCGGTGATCGCCGCTGCGATGCGATAGGTGACGTTGCGCGTTTCGACGGGCAGGCGGCCTTCGGCGGTGACGTCCAGCGCGCTCAGCCGGCCGCGTGCGGTGATCTTCGCATCGCCGATATCGGTGGTCCCGGCCCGCGCGCCGGTCAGTATCGCTGCAAGGTCGATCGTGTCCGTCGCGCCGCCGATTTCACCGGATATCCGGGCGTTGAGGCCGCCGGCCAGATCCGTGCCGGCCAGGGCCCCCAGCCGGTCGAGCCGTGAAGTCCGCAGATCGGCCGTGACGGCATAGCCGGCGCCCGTCTGCCGCGCCGTCGCGTCGATGGCGGCGGAGGCGATCTCGCCGGCGACCTTGGCTTCGAGCCCCTGGTCGGCGAAGGCGTTGACGATGTCGGCCGTGATGTCGATGGGCGCTTCGCCGTCGCCCTTGAGCGTGAACTGGCCCGTACCGGCGGCATCCACCGCGCCTTTGAGCGTGACGGCGGCATAGGCGAGGGGGCCTGAAACGATGTCCGTGCCGGCGGCGTCCACGACGATGGGCGTGGCGGACGCGGTGTCGTAGGCGAGCCTGGCGTTCAGCTTGCCCTTCAGGTCGGGCCTCAGCACCGAAAGATCGCTGGCCCCCAGTTCGAGCCCGGCCCGCGTGGCCGCCTCGGAGATCACGGCCTCGCCCGTCGCGGTCAGCTTGCCGTCCGCAAGCTGCGCCTGGAGGTTCGTGACGGCGATATCGTCGGTCCGGACGGTGACGGTGGCGTTGGCGGACGCCCCCGGCAGCAGCGGCGCGAGGGCGTTGTCGGCGGTCTGGAGACGGGAGAGGTCGGCGGCGAGGTGGAAGGCGGTCGACTGGTCTTCGCCGGTTTCGATGAGCTGAATGGAGAGGTTCGCGGGGCCGGAAAGGCCGGAATCGGCGTCGAGCAGCCGCGCGACATCGGTGACTTCGATGGCGAAGGTGCAGTTCGGATTGACGCCGACGCTGGCGAGCGCGCCGTCGCGGGCGGAAATCGAGGCCTGCCCGCTGCAGGTGTCGCCGTCGCGGCCGAGCTCCAGCGCGATGGCGGCGTTGCTGAGCCGGGCATCGCCGGCCAGCCGTGCGGCGATCTGCGCGTCGCGGGCGGTCAGTGAGACCGTGATCCGGCCAAGATCGGCGCTGGCCTTGGCGGTGATGGCCGCCTCGCCGGTGACGCCGTCGGTGCGGGTCAGGTTGAGTTCGGCCGCGCCGCCGGACGAGGTGAGATCGGCCTTGCCGGTGAGGCTGGCGGTCAGCCGTTCGCCGATGACGGCCTCGTCCAGCGTCACGTCGCCGATCAGGCTGCCCAGCGTGATGTCGACGGGCAGATCGGGCCAGGCGAAGGGTTGGTCGACCTGATCGGGCGCGGGGCGATAGGCGGGTTCGCGCAGGACCTGGGCGTTCGTGAACTCGGCCCGGTCCGCGTTCACGGTGCCGGAGAGCAAAGCGAGGGGCGACCATGAGATCACCACCTGGTCGGCCGTCGCCCAGACGCCCTCGTCGTCGGTCAGCGCCACGCCGGTCAGAACCATCCGGTTCCAGCTGCCCGTGAACGATTCAGAGCGGACGCCGGCTTCGGTCAGGATCGAGCGGCCGTAGTCGAAGGCATATTGCCGCGTGAACGGCAGGAACAGCGCGAGCGCGAGCAGCGCGATCACGGCGACCACCGCGATGGCGGTCCATTTGAGCGCGCGCCAGGCCCAATGCGCCCGGCGCTTGCGGGGCGGCGTGGTGGGCGCGGCGGGCGCCGGCGAGGGCGTCGTATCGGTCATCAGAACGCCTGTCCGATGGAGATATAGACCTGAACGCCGGGTTCGCCCTTGCGCGCGTTGATCGGCATCGCGACGTCGAGACGTACCGGCCCGATGGGGGAATAGTAGCGCACGCCGACGCCTGCGCCGATGAACCAGTCGCCGCCGTCGCCGGGCATGGAGCCTTCGAACGCGCCGCCGCCATCGACGAAGGCGACCGCCCCGAAATCGTCATTGATGCGCCAGCGCGCCTCGGCGTTGATCTCGATCACCGATGCGCCGCCGATCGGCTCGTCATTGAGGTTGACCGGCCCCGCCCGCTTGTAGCTGTAGCCGCGGATCGAGCCGCCGCCGCCGGCGAAGAACCGCTTGGGGAGCGGGATGTCCTCGCGGGCCTCGCCGAAGATCGAGCCGATACGCAGCCGGCCCGCCAGAACGAACTCCTTCTGCCGGTCCAGCGGCAGATAGGCCGAGCCGAGCGCCTCGAGGATCACGAAGTTCCGCAGATCGCCGTTATAGCCGAGATAGGGCAGGGCCCTCAGCGTGACGCGATAGCCCTCGGTCGGATCGAGCAGGTCGTTGGAATTGTCGAACGTCACCTCGCCGCGCAGGCCGATCAGCGCGTAGTCGCCGCCCTGGGTCAGGCCCTCGTCGCGCACGAACTCCAGCGATGCGCCATAGCGGCCGACGATCTTGTCGTAGATGTTGGTCTCGAGCGTGCCGATCAGCGCGGCGTGTTCGTAGATCTGTCCGTCGACGTCCTCATGCGCGATCTCGAACGTGGCGAGCAGCGTATGCCCGTCGAACAGGGTGTCGTAGCGGCGCAGCGAGACTTCCAGAGACTGGCGCAGCTGGCCGAGCGTGAGCGCGGTCCGCAGGCGCTCGGCGTCTCCGAAGATATTGCGATGCTCCCACGCCGCCTCGATCGCGAAGCCGTCCTGCAGCGACCATTTTATTGCGCCCGAAACCGTCCGCATCGGCCGCTCCCCGACCGTCAGGCGCACAGTGCGCGAGGCCTCGCCGCCGATCGCCCCGGCGCGGGCCTCGTTGAAGATGCCTGTCTCGAGCAGGCGATCCTCGGCGTCTTTCAGGCGGCGCGGCGTCAGAAGCTCGCCGATCTCCAGCGTCGAAAGCCGCACGATGCGCGCTTCAGGAATCTCGCTGGCGCCTTCCACGTCGAAGCCGCCGATCGTGACGACGTTTCCGGCCGTCAACGTCAGCGTGACGTCGACCTTCCCGGCCGGGCGATCGAGCACTGCGCGGCGCTCGACGACGCCGGCGTCGAAATAGCCATCGACCTTGAGGCGAGCGATCAGCCGGTCGCCGGCCGCGACGATGTTGCGGCCCGAGGCGGGCAGTCCGGTGGCGAAAGCCAGGATTGGGGTTCTGGGCCTGCCGCCCTGCCAGACGATGTCGAAACGGCCGATCTTGTAGAGGATGCCCTGATCGATGGTCAGCGTGACGGAGGCCGAATCGCCGTTGTCCACGACATGCGGCGTCACCTGGCCGTCGTAATAGCCATACGCCGCCATCACTTCTTTCGCGCGCTCGACGTCGCGCGCCACGCGCGCTTCCAGTGCCCCGATCGAAGGCGCGCCCTGTTCGCGCCGTGCCTCGAGCGTCAGCTCGGCCATGATCCGGTCGGCGACCTCTTCATCGGCCGGCCCATCGACCTTCAGCGTGTAGGGGATCGTCGGCAGATCCTGCGCCGCCGCGGAGCCGCAAAGCACGGCCAGCCAGATAAGGAAAGCGACCGGACCCCGCATCGCGTCAGGCCGACGGCCCGCGCCCGGCCCGGACGTCGTCCGTCCAACGCCCGGTCGGCGCCGGTCTTGCCGAGAGAACGGCCATGTCAGCCATGGAAACTCCGGTACTAGATCGCGCCCAAGAAAAGCGCAGCGATGGCGGCCAAGGCAAGCGATGTAGCGAGAATGACGAAGACATGCAGCCCTTGACGGCCCTGTTTGGCGCGTTGCTCGCCGATTATCTGCTGTCCGCGATCTTCGTGCGCGCCGCCGGAATCGTTCATTTTAGAAGCGCCCTTGCGATCAGTAAGGCCATCGCCGCGCCCGCCCCCATGCCGCCGAAAAACCAAAGCCCGGGGGCGAGCACCCGGCCGGAAGGGGGGCGCGAGGGTGCGCTGCGGACGGCCGCGCCGGGAACGGCATGGGGCTCAGCGCTGCGTCCGGCAGCGAAAACCGGCGGATCGGTGAAGGGGCTGGCGAGACGGATCGACGACATTGGGGCCTCGGCGGCTCTGTGGGGGCTATTGGCTTGAGGATTTGAACGTCGAGCCGCCGATTACGGTTCCGGATCGCAGGGAACCGGTGGGAACCCTCGCCGGCTATCGGCGTTTCAAGGCCAGCACCCACGCTGATCCCGACCGAAGGAGCTGTAATATGACCAAGACGAAAAGCCTCGCCCTCGCCGCGCTCATCGCGACGCTGGGTCTTTCCGCCTGCAATACGATCCAGGGCGCGGGCACCGATATCAGGAAGACCGGCAACGCCATCGAGGACACGGCTGAGAAAGCCAAGCCGAAATAGGCCGGCCGGTCCCGCGAAACGTGAAAGGCCGCCCACCGGGCGGCCTTTTCTTATCCTGCGGCGCGTTTGCCGCTCAGGCGGCGGCGAACAGCGTCGCCGCATGCTGGAAGTCGGCGAGCTTTGAGATGAAGTTCTCAAGATAGGCCTTACGGTCGTTCTTCGCGTCCAGGTAGTAGGCGTGCTCCCATACGTCGCACACCAGGATCGCGGTCTTGCCATGGACCAGTGGCGTGTCGGCGTCGTGCGTGTCGTCGAGGCTGAGCTTGCCGTCCTCGGCGATCAACCAGACCCAGCCCGAGCCGAAATGCCCCGTCCCCTTGGCGACGAACGCCTCCTTGAACTTGTCGAACGAACCGAAGGCGGCGTCGATGGCGTCAGCCAGCGCCTTGGGCGGGGCTTTGTATGCGTCGGTCAGCGAGGCCCAGAAGAAATCATGATTCCAGGCCTGCGCGGCGTTGTTGAACAGCTTGCCCTGTCCGTCGGCCTTTGCGGCGCGGACCAACTCGTCCAGCTCCATTTTCTCGTACTTCGTGCCGGCCGTGATCTCGTTGGCGGTCTTCACATAGGCTGCATGATGCTTGCCGTAGTGAAAATCGAAGGTTGCCTTCGACATGATAGGCTCAAGCGCATCGCGTTCGAATTTCAGGGCTGACTGCGCGATGGGCATGGGAGACTCCAGATACGGACAGGGGGACGGGAAACAACGTGCGGGCATTCGCCACGGTTCCCAGTTAGGTCGGTTTGAGGGAACTTCAACCCGGCTCTCGCGTTCGCGGGCCAGCGGCGCGAATATTCGCGCGGTCTATGTGACGAGGCGGATATGCGGATCGGCGACATCTCCCTGAAATCGGCGCTGGTGCTGCTGGCGCTGGCGGAACTTGCGGTGGGTTATCTTCCACGTCTGGGCGTAGGAACCGAAATCGCCCTGCGTTCCGCCGCAACAGAGAATTCGGTGACGCCGGCAGGTTACGCTTTCGTGATCTGGGCCGTGATCTATCTGGTCCTCATCGTCTATGCGGTCGTCTTCGCCTGGCGCGGCGTCCAGCGTCGACCCGCCGTCAGGCTGGCCGTGGCGATGGGCGCCAACGCGCTTTGGGCGCTGTATGTCCAGTTCTTCGCCATAGATTTCGTTTCGGTCGCCATCATCCTGGTTGGCCTGGTCTTCTCGCTTCTCGCGCTGGGCGGCGCGGTGCGGCTGGAGCCCGCGGGAATGGAGCGGGCCCTGGCCCGCGCCGGGTCGGGACTGCTTGCCGGCTGGCTGACCGTCGCGACGGCCGCCAACATCGCCGCCGCCATGCAGGGCGCGGACATGTCGTTCGGCGATCTCGGCGAGCCGATGGTGGCTTTGCTGTTGCTGCTCGCCTTTGGCGGCCTCGGCGTTCTGACAGCTGGCCGCACGCGCTCGTTCTACTATGCCGCAGCAGCAGCATGGGGGCTCGTCGCGGTGGCCGCGAAGCGTTGGGACGCCGGCGCGGCGATGGATATGGTGATCGCCATAGCGGCCGTCGCCATCGCCGCGGCGATCGGCGGCATGGCGCTGGCCGCCCGGCGCGCATCCACCTGAGGAACCGCCTTTCGCCGTCGCCGTTCTAGATGCGACGGCGCAATCCCGCGCCACCCACGGAAGAAAGGCGCGGAACATGAGCGACCGAATGACGTTTATCGGACTGGCTTTCGGCGTCGCCGTGCTGGTCGCGGCGGGCATCGGCCTGACTTTCTACGAGACCGAAACCAAGGGCCCGGCCGAGAAGATCGGCGAGGTCATCGACGATGCGACCGGCCAGTGACGGGCGCAGGGAGACCATCATGATCCGAGTCCTTTTCAACGTCGCCAAAACCTTCGTCGTCGTGAAGGCCGTCGACGCCGTCATCGGCGCCTTTACACGGCCGCGGCCGCCCCGGCGCGCGCGTTCCGTAGCCGCGTCGGCAGCCCGGCCCGCGACCAGATCGCCGCGCCGCGCTGCGTCCAAGCGCCGCTCAACCGCCTGAAAGGAGGTTCGTCATGCTGTATTGGACATTCGTCTTTTTCGTCTTCGCGCTGATCGCCGGGTTGCTGGGCTTCGGCGGGCTCGCCAGCGCGTCGGCCGGCATCGCGCAGATTCTGTTCGTCGTGTTCCTGGTGCTGTTCCTGGCCAGCATGGTGTTCGGATATGTCCGGCGCCCGCCCGCCGTATGAGGCAACACAGAGGCGCGATGTGAGGGCGGCCTGCGGGCCGCCCTTTTCGTTTCAGCCCGGTTTCGCCTCGGCGAAGGCGGTGCGCGGCGGGAAGGTGAAGCGGATGACGGCGCGTCCGTCCTCGCGCGCCGCGACATGGCTGCCGCGCAGCTGGCGCAGATAGGCCCCGGCGAAGGCCGAAAGCGTGCGACCCTCGGCCAGCCCCTGAGGATCGGCGAATGAGATGACGAGCTCCAGCGCCGTCTCGTCGCCCGTCGCCTCGATCCGAACGTCGAACGGCGCGCCGGCCGCGATAGCGTCGCGCGAGATGGCCGCGACTTGTTCGACCAGCAGAAGGGCGAGCGGCACCGCGATGTCGGTTTCGATCAGCAGTTCTGGCGCGCTCACGGCGATGCCTTCGGCCTGGGATTGCGCCCCGAACGCGTCATGCAGAAGCTGGGCGAGATCGGCGAGCAGGCGCTTGAGATTGACGACGGTCTGGGCGTCGACCTCTTCCAGAACGCGGTGCGCGAGCGCGATGGCGTTGACCCGCGTCTGGGTGATCGCAAGTGCGGCGCGGGCCTGGGGCTCGTCGATGCGCCGCGCTTCGATCTGCAGCAGGCTGCCGACGATCTGGAGGTTGTTCTTCACCCGGTGGTGGATCTCGCGCAGCATCAGCTTGCGCTGCTCCAGGGCGTGGCGGAGGCTGGCGTCGCGCTGGCGGATATTCTCGGCCATCTCGCCCATCGCGCCCGCCAGCAGGCGTATTTCTTCCGGCGCTTCGGCGGCGGCGGCGGCCGGACGCAGCGCGAAATGTCCCTTGCCGTAGGCGCGCGCCACGCGCTCCAGATAGGCGATCCACCTCAGCACGAAACGGTTGGCGGCGTACCAGATGGCGATGAAGGCGAACGCCGCCATCACCAGCGGCAGGACGATCGTGGCTGCGACATCGACATAGGACCAGGCGAACAGTGCGGTCGCGCGCTCGGCGAAGGCGAGCCTGAGGTCGCCGGCCCCGATCGGTGCCAGGGCGATCAGCCAGACGCGGCCGATGTCGTCGCGCGCGCGTTTCAGCCTGTCGTCCTCGGCCTCGGGCGGCGTTGCGAACAACACGTCGGCCAGCGGCCAGTCGCTGGCGGCGATGACCTTGTCGTTGCGATCGACCAGCGCCGCGAAAGCGCCCTCGGGCAGGCGGCGGTCGCGCATCAGGCCGACCAGGAATTCCACCGATATGGCGAGCGCCAGCGCGCCGTCGGGGGCGTCGCCCGGCCCTTTGTAGGGAATTGCGGCGGTCAGGATCGGCCGGCCGCTGGACGCGGCGGCATGCTGTTCGGAGATGATGAAATCCCGCCGCTCGTGCAGCGTCCGCCACCAGGGCTGGCCGCTGCGGTCGCGCACGGCGGCCGGAATAGGCTTGGCCGAACAGATAATCACGCCGGCCGCGTCGAGCCGCGACATGTTGGAGATATAGCCGACGCCGTCGATCGCCGCGGCCAGCGCCTCGTCGCAGGCCCGGCCGCCCAGGCGCACCGCCTCCTGCGATTCCATCGAACGCAGCAGGGTCTCTGCGCCGGCCAGGATATTGGCTTCACGGCCGGTCGCCCCGTAAGCGGCGGCCACCAGGGCGTCCCGAGCCGTGTCATGCGCCCGCACCAGGCGCCAGACCGCCTGTCCGGTGCTGATCAGGGCGACAGGAAGTATCGCCAGGATCAACGCGATGATGAAGCTTCTACGCATGGCCCCCACGCCAGCGCGCCGTCAGTCTTTCGGCAGCGCGCTTCCCGTGTCGGCGATTCGCTGGGCTTCGTCGATCAGATCGTTCTCGGAGTCGTTCGCGACCGTGCTCCGCGACGGCAGATCGCCGCCGTCCGGGCCGCTCAGCATGCGTTCGATCGCCTGCCGCGCCCGCGCAACGCGGCTCTTCACCGTGCCGATGGCGCAGTTACAGACGACCGAGGCCTCCTCGTAGGACAGTCCGCCGGCTCCGACCAAAATCAGCGCCTCGCGCTGCTCGGGCGTAATCTTGGTCAGCGCCCGCTTGAGGTCGCCGAGTTCGACGTGCTGGAGCTGGCCTGACGGTGCGATGAGCCGGGCATCGGCCAGATCCTCGTCCCACGCGACCGAACGCCACGAGCGCCGCTTCTCGGAGTAGAACTGGTTGCGGGCGATCATGAACAGCCAGGCCTTCAGATTGGTGCCGGGCTGGAAACTGGCGCGGGCGGCCCAGGCTTTGGTCAGCGTCTCCTGGGCGAGATCGTCGGCGGGCGCTTTCTGCCCGCAGAGCGTCCGTGCGAAGGCGCGGACATACGGAATGGCCTCAACCAGTCCGTCACGGAAATCCTTGTCGTCGGCAGGGGAAGAGACGGCGGGGCGAGCGACCGTCTGCGGGCTCGTCACTTAGACGACCCCGGCTCGCCGTCATCGAACTTGGCGAGCAAATCCATGAAATCGTCGGGGACGCGCTCGTCCACGACATCGTCGAACAGACGCTTCAAGCCCGCGCCGATCACCTTCTGGCGCGCGCGGAGGCTCGAATCTCCCGTCCCCTTCAATCGCCCCTTTGGAGGGGCGGCGGGGCGGGCGCTGTCATTGCCGCCATTATCCATCATTTCCAACCTCAAGCCGGAGCGCGGCTCCGAACTCACGCCACCGAAAGTCACC
>CAZBPO010000017.1:0-23017 GCA_964493795.1 uncultured Flavobacteriaceae bacterium | reverse complement strand
GGCCCTTCATCGCGCAGACGCGACGGCAGGCGCGATTGCCAGAGATGGGCTGGCGCCTGGATATGATCGTCGGGTGAGATCAGGCTGGCCTGCATGGCTGGGCTCCCTACTTTGTCTTCTTTTCTAATTAAGTAACCACTTACTACTGTCGTGCGCGGCGGTCAATCGCGCGCGAGGATCAGGTGAGTAGCCAATTACTTCGATTGAAGGCGTGTGCCATAAGGAGCGAAATCCAAGCTGAGATCGAAGGTTCCAGCCATGCCGCCACCGCGTTCGAAACGCAGCGCCGCGACGCCCGGAACGGGCAAAGCGCCGGCGCAGACACGCATCAGTTCGGCCGAACGCCGCGAAGCCATCCTGAAGGCCGCCCGCGCGGTCTTCATCCGGCAGGGGTTCTCCGGGGCCAGAACCAAGGACATCGCCGCCGAAGCGGGGATCAACGAGGCCCTGATCTATCGCCACTTCCAGTCGAAGAACGAGTTGTTCGATTCGGCCGTGATCGAGCCGCTCGAACGCTGGATGTCGAACTACCGCCACCTTGGCGAAGCGATCCCGCACGCGACCAGAAGCGACGACAGGCTGGCGCTGCTGCAGCGCACGACGATCGAGTTCATGCACGAGATGAACATGGTCCTGCCGCTGCTCGGCATCGCGCTGTTCGCCAGCGAGGGGCATGGCGGGGAGTTCTATCGCAAGCGTTTGGTGCCGTTGATAGATCGTTGGGCCGAAAGGACGCGCCTGTCGATCGCGCCTGACGTGCGAGGCGCAGAATTCGACCCGCGCTTTCTGGCCATGACAGGCCTCGGCATTTCGATGTTCGTCGCCGCCGACGCCTATTTCCGGGGCGAGCCGCTCAACTATGTCCAGGCCGGAATCGATCACGCCCGCCTGATGCTGCCGATGTTCGAGTCGGCCTCCACGCCCGGCCCGGCGAAAGAACGGCACCGGACCAAAGGTCCGGCGCCGAGACCGCGCCCTCGGGAGGGGCGGCGCGGGGGTCAGTAGCGAACCTTGGCATAGACGCCGAACCATGCGCCCGGCGCATACTGGCCGGTGACCGCGACGCCCTGCACCGGCAGACGCATGGTCGTGTACTCTTCATCGAAAATGTTCTTGCCGTAGGCGCCGAACTCCCACTTCGCATCGGCCCAGGCGACATGGAGATTGTGGACCGTATAGGCGGGGGACCTGGCGTAGGACGTGTTGAAGGAATCGTTGAAGTAACCGTCGGAGTGAAAAACCTCCCAGCGCAGGCTCAACTCGCCGCGCCCGACCGCGCGGCGATAGGCCAGAGCCGCGCCGATCGTCCAGTCGGGCGCTTTCTCCAGCTTGTTGCCCTTGAGATTGATGACGCCGAGCCCCGGTTCGTTCGGGCCGGTCGTATAGAAATCGCCCAGTTCGCTTTCCAGCAGACTGACGTTCACCGAAGCGTCCAGGCCCTCGAACACCTGAGCCGTCAACTCGATCTCCGCGCCATACTGGGTGGCGTCGGCCGCGTTCTCAACCGTCGCGCCGCCTATGGTGTAGATGTTGGCCTGAAGGTTCTTGTAGTCATAGTAGAACGCCGAGACGTTCAGACGGACGCGGCGATCGGCGAAGAATGTCTTGAAGCCCGCTTCATAGGCCGTCAGCTCTTCAGGATCGTAGGCATTGGCGCAGCCGCCCAGCGCGATGCCGCCTGCTTTGAAGCCCGTCGCGACGCTGGCGTAGAGCATCGTATCGTCCGATGGACTGTAATCGAGGCCGGCCCTCCACGTCACGCTGTCCCAATCGCGCGATGTCTCCAGGTTGGTGCAGGCAGGACTGCCCAGAAAGTCGATCGACTGCACGACCGTCTTTTCATCCTTCGTGTAACGCAAGCCGCCTGTCAGATTGACGCTGGCGCTGACCGGCACCGTCACCTGTCCGAATATCGCATAGGTCGTGGAGTCCTGGGCGTAGCGATAGTCGATATTGTCCGGGATCGTGCCCGGCGGGAAACCGTTGCTGACCGAAAGGATGTCGGCCAGCGCGGGATAGACGAAGCTGTCGTCGTCGGTCGCATCTTCCTGAAAATAATAGAGGCCCGCGATAAACGTCGCGTCGCCGAACAGCGCGCCCGAAAGGTTCAGCTCCTGGCTGAACTGCTTGCCGGTGGCGACGTTCAGCGTCTCCTCGAAGATTGCCGCCGAGCTTCCGTCCACATCGACCCGGCGGCGGAACTCGCTGTCGCGCCAGGCGGTGATCGACTTCATCGTCAACCCGCTGTCGGGCAAATCCCAGGTCAGCGTCGCGCTCGCGCCATAGGCTTCCTTCTCCGAGAACGACGGCGTGTCGTTCACCACATCGCGCGCGCCGGGGGGGATGGGCACGGTCGGCGGGATATTGAGGATCGGCTGCAACGGACCGCCGGGGACCCATGGCGACGTCAGCGCATTGGGCACCTCCGCCAGCACCGTGTTGAACAGCCCGTCCGAGTAATCGTAGGAGTAGTCGGCGCGCCATTCGATCGAAACGGACGGCGACAGATCGGTCACCAGGACGCCGCGGAACGCATAAGCCTCAAGATCGCCGCCGTCGCGACCGAGGAACAGGTTGCGTTTGTAGCCGTCGTGATAATTGGCGTAGGCCGATACCCTGCCGCGGACAGCGCCGCCGTCGCCCAGCGCGCCTTCGACGGCCGCGAACGCCTCGATATTGTTGTGCGAGCCGTATGTCAGCGAAGCGTCGAACGCGGTCTCGGGCCCGGGCGCGCGCGTAACCAGATTCACCACGCCGCCGACCGCGTTGCGGCCATAGAGCGTGCCCTGCGGGCCGCGAAGCACCTCGATGCGGAGCAGATCGTTCATGATCGCGCCGGTCGCGGTCGGCCGCCCGATGTAAACGCCGTCGACGTTGAACGCGACGCCGGGCTCGCCCGACACGTTCGGAAACTGAAACCCGACGCCTCTTATCGCGATCTGCGTGCCGCCCTGTAGCGACGTGATGCTCAGGCCCGGCGTGTGCTCCTGCAGATCGGCCGCCGTGCGGATACGGCTGTCCTCGATCGCCTGCGCCCCGATGGCGCTGACGGCCAGGGGGACTTTCTGAAGCGATTGCCGCGTCTTCTGTGCGGTGACTGTGATCTCTTCGCCTCTTGCCGGGCTTTCATCGTCGGGCGCGTCCTGCGCGATCGCGATGCCGGCGGCCTGCCATGCGGCCATGGATACGGACAGCAGCAAAGCTGCGCGCTTCTTGGTCATGCCTCTCCCCAGACGCTTTTATGAGTCGGTCTCGCCGACTGTTTGTAAGTGGTTACTTAATATCGACACCGCAAACGTGTCAAATGCGGCGCAACGTCGCTGCGGCGGCGCTCAGTGCGCGCCTTCCTGCTCTCTCGTGCGCCCGGCCAGACGGATCAGGTATTCGTGAAGTTCGAACCAGACATTGTGATAGCTGTCGACGCGGGGCGATACGAAGAACGCCGTATTGCCTGCGTCGATGCGCTCCATCGCCCGCCCGAAGCGGCGAGCGAACATCGTCAGCGCGCCGGCCGGCCGGATCGCCGCCAGCCACTGCATCGTCCGTTCGTGGCCTTCCCTCGCCGCGGCCAGCACTGACGCGTCATAGGCTTCGTCAGCATGGTCGTTCGGCGTCGGGCCCGCCTCGCCCGGCTTCATCTGCCACTCGGTGACCAGAGTCTTGAACCGATCGTTGAGCGCGCCGAAGCCCGCCAGCACTTCGGCCGCCCGACCGCCCAGCGCATCGCGGTGCGCGGCGATAAGATCTGCGCATCGCGCATGCGCCGCGGCGGTCGCTTTCACGAAAAGCGCGTTCGGGCGTTCGATGAACGGCGCGATCCCGGACAGCCTGCCCTCCAGCGCGTCCGCGCCGATCCCCACGAGATCCGCCAGCGAGGACGCCGTCGCCATGCCCTTGATCGCCAGCAACAGCACAAGCGCGTCGTCGTCCATCGCGCTCTCTACAAGTGAGCCTGGCGCACCGGCCTGTCCATCGCGCCAGGCGCGCAAAAGGGCGGCTTCAGGCGGCGCCGTGTCGGCGACCTCGACCGGCTCGCCGAAGATGTCTCCCGTCTCGCCGTCCAGCGCGATCTCCGCGCCCGCAGGAATCGTTCGCCCGTCTATCACGATCGCGTCGTCATAGACCTCCATGCCGGCGATCCCGACGACCGCCGGCTTGCCCCAACCGCGCGCCACCACGGCGGCGTGGCTTGCGAACCCGCCGCGCGCCGTCAGCAAACCAGCCGCTGCCGATATGCCTTCCACGTCGGACGGCGACGTTTCCGGACGGGCCAGCAACACCGACTTCCCCTCCGCCGCCATCAGCGCCGCGGTGTCGCTGCGTGTGACCAGAATGCCGCTGGCGATGCCCGGCGACGCCGCGAGACCGCGACCGATCGCCTGTGGCCGGGGGCCGACAAGCTTGCGACAGGCGGCCGACGAGAGGAGTTCGGACACCCGCGCCACGGCTTCGGCGCGCGACACGGGAAAGTCCGCTTGCTCGGCCAGATCATGTGCGATCCGCAGCGCGGCGAGCGGGCTTCGCTTGCCGACCCGCGCCTGAAGGATCCATAACCGCCCGGACTCGATCGTGAACTCGACTTCGACTAGGTCGCGGTAGCGCCGTTCGATCGTCCGCACATGCTCGCAGAGCTCGTGCCAGATTTCCGGCGACAGTTCGCACAAGGCCTCGATGCTGAGCGTCGCATGCGTGCCCGCGACGACATCCTCGCCCTGGGCGCGAAACAACACATCGCCATACAGCCCAGGCTCGCCCGTCGATGGATCGCGGCTGAACACCACGCCCGTCCCCGAGCGTTCGTCGCGGTTGCCGAAGACCATCATCTGGATATTGACCGCCGTGCCCGCGTCTTCGCTCAGGCCCTCGATCCGGCGATAGGCCCGCGCCCTGTCGCTGTTCCACGACCGGAACACCGCTTCGATCGCGCCACGCAATTGCGCACGGGCATCGTCCGGCGGCGGCGCGCCGACGGCCTTCAGATAGGATTGCCTCAGGCGCTCGCGGCAATCGGCGGCGAAACCTGGATCGCCGGACGCCCTGGCGAGCGCATTTGTCGTCGCCCCGTTGAGACCGACATTCAGGACCGTATCCATCATGCCCGGCATCGACTGAGCGCCGCCAGAGCGCACGCTCACGAGCAAAGGGGCGCCGGCGCTCCCGAAGCCCAATCCCGTTTTCCGCTCGATCGCACGCAGGGCCTCGTCGATGGCGAGATCAAGATCCTCCGGCCATCCCGAGGCCAGATAGCGCCGGCATGCATCGGTTATCAGCGTGAACCCGGGCGGCACCGGAAGGCCGAGCTCCGTCATATCGAACAGACTCTTGCCCTTCCCTCCCAGAAGAGCGCGCAACTCGGACTCGCCGCCCTGGAGGGACTCCCCGAATACCCGGACAAGCCGATCCACAGGGCCTGTCTCCCTCGCTATCGTCTCCATTGCGCGCACGGCCTCCCTGCCGTCTTATGACCGGAGCATTTCTGACGCCTCCTGATCAAATAATAAGCACTTACTTACTCAAGCCGACGACCGCCGGCCGGTCAAGAGCGCCACCCTTCGGAGATCATGCCATCAGCGAACCGCAGGCCGCTCAGGCTTGCGCCCCGTGCCCTCCGAGGCAACGGCAAAACCTGCCGGATTTGGCGAATAGGACACAGAGCTTGCCCAGCCCGGCCGGAAGACGCGGCCGGGTGCAGATGCTGCACGACTATGTCTCTCGCGAGATTGTCCCGAACGAGAAAGAATTGTTTGAACACGCGACTGGAATGCCGCACGCCCGACGCTCCGCGCCGGCTCTCCTGACATCTTTACGACCAGACAAAATCCCTTAGTCTTCGATGATCGGGGGACATAATGACTGACGATACCGAACGCCACGATATTCAAGGATCGGACGAATTTTCTGATAACTCTGCCGATCGCGTAAAAATAATATCGGATGTCGTTTCCAGTTTTACCTATGCTTCGTTTCAGAACGCCATTCCGGTCCTGCGCTCTGTTGTCATTGAAAACGCGACAGACCGGCATTTCGAGGCATGCCGTCTCGAAATCAGGTCGTCGCCCGGCTTTCTTCGCCCCAAGACCTGGACGATCGACCGCCTGGCCCCCGGCGACCGGCTGACCATCTCCGATCGCAAGATTGAACTCGATCCGAACTATCTGGCCGGCCTGAACGAAGCGGAACGCGGCGAGATATCGCTGACGCTGACCTCGCAGCACGAAACGCTCGACGAAACCGGCCAGCCGGTACGGCTGCTGGCCCGCGACGAGTGGGGCGGCGTCGCGGATATGGACCAGTTGCTTCCGGCGTTCGTGATGCCGAATGATCCTGCGGTCGCCACGATCCTGCGGGCGGCCGCAGAGCGGCTGATCGCGCACGGCCATCCCGGCGGGCTCGACGGCTATCAGTCGAACGATCCGGCGCGCGCCTATATGCTGGCGGCGGCGATCTACTCGGCCGTCGCCGGCATGGGCATTCATTACGCCGAGCCGCCCGCGAGTTTCGAGCGCCGCGGCCAAAAGGTCAGGCGGCCCGGCGCCATCGCCGGCGACCGCCTTGGGACCTGCCTGGACACCACGCTGCTGTTCGCCGCCGCGATCGAGGCCGCCGGGCTCAATCCGGTGATCTTGCTTTTCGACGGCCACGCCGCAGCCGGGGCCTGGCTGTCCAGGCGCACCTTCCCGAACACGATCGAGCGCGACCCGATGGAAGTGCGCAAGGCGCTCGCCTCGCGCGAGTTGCTGGTGTTCGAGACCACGGGCGTGACCCTCAGGCCTGCGATGACGCTGGAAGCGGCGCAGCGCGCGCTCCTGCCCCGGCTCGGCGAAGAGGCGACGCACGCCTTCGTCGCCGCGATCGACGTTCACCGCGCGCGCAGCGGCGGCATTACGCCGCTGGCCTCGCATGACGCGCAGGCGCGCGCCGACGGCGGCGGCGGCGACTCTTCGATCTCGCGCGACCTCCCGCTGCCGGCGGCGCCGGTCTTCGGATCGCTGCCGGCCGAGACGGTCGAGGCCAAGCCGACGACAGCGAGCGGGCGCATCGACCGCTGGCAGAAAAAACTGCTCGACCTCACGCTGCGCAACCGGCTGCTCAATTTCCCCGATTCCAGGAAGACGATCGCGTTCCTGTGCACTGATCTCGCCTATCTGGAAGACAGGCTTTCGTCGGGCGCAGGCGTGCGGCTGATATCGCTGCCCGAGCAGAACCCGCTGGGGCAGCGCGACGCCGCCCTCTATCGCGAGGTCCACGGCAGGGACCTGCACAAGGGCTTTGCCGCCGATGCGCTGCGGCGCGACGAGCTGGCCTCGCCGCTCGATGCGCGGCAGCTGGAAAGCCGGCTGATCGAACTCTACAGGCAGGTGAAGAACGACTTCGCCGAGGGCGGGGCCAACACGCTGTTTCTCGCCGTCGGCTTCCTGCGCTGGAAGAAGAAGCCGGAGGACGAGCGGGTCTATCGCGCGCCGCTGCTGCTTGTGCCGGTGAAGCTGGAGCGCCGAAGCGCCGGCTCTCGGTTCACGCTGCGTTTCCATGAGGACGAACCGCGCTTCAACGCGACACTGCTGCAGTTCCTGGAGCGCGATTTCGACCTTCGCCTCCCCCAGTTCGCCGGCGATCTGCCGGTCGACGACAACGGCATCGACGTGCCCCGGCTTCTCGAAGCGATGCGTCAGGCGGTGCGCGACGTGCCGGGCATGGAGGTGGTGGACGAGGCGGCGCTCTCGACCTTCTCGTTCGCCAAGTTCCTGATGTGGAAGGACCTGGTCGAGCGGACCGACGCGCTGCGCCAGAACCGCGTCGTCCGTCACCTGATCGACAATCCCGAGCAGGCTTTCGACACGGGCGGGGCCGGACCGTTTCTGGACGAGCGCGAACTCGACCGCGTCTATGCCCCGGCCGATATCGTGAGCCTTCTGCCGGCCGACTCGTCGCAGACCGCCGCCAGCCTCGCGGCCGCCGAAGGGCGCGATTTCGTCATCGTCGGCCCACCCGGCACCGGCAAGAGCCAGACGATCGCGAACATGATCGCGAACTGCCTGGCGGCGGGGAAGACCGTTCTGTTCGTCGCCGAAAAGACGGCGGCGCTGGATGTCGTCTATCGCCGCCTGCGCGAACACGGCCTTGGCGAGCATTGCATCGAACTTCATTCCAGCAAGGCCGACCGTCGGCGGTTCCTCAGGCAGTTGAAGGCCTCGTGGGAGCACGGGGGCAAGGCCGACCCGTCTGAATGGGTCGCCGTCAACGAGCGGTTGCGCGTGCGCCGCGACCAGCTGAACGCCTACGCAGAGGCGCTCCACAAACGCTATCCCAACGGCTGGACCCCCTATCGTGCTCTCGGCGTCGCGCTCAAGGCGCCAGATGGTCTGGCGCCGGAGTTCGACTGGGCCGAGCGGGATTGCCATGACGACGCGACGTATCGGGAGCTCGAGACCGTCGCGGCCGATCTGGGCCGCGTCTTCGGCTCTGTCGAACGCGCGCCCGCGCTGGAGCTCGTCGATCTGGAGGAATGGAGCGCGGCCCGGCAGCAGACGCTATTGTCGCACGCAAGATCATACGGCGAGGCCGCCGAGCGGCTCGACGCCTCCATGACGGCGTTCCTGTCCAGCCTTGGCCTCGCCGGCGCGGCGCGGCCGCCGGTCGGCCCCCTGAGCGAACTGGCCGCCGCGCTTGTCGAAGGCGCCGGACGCGACATCCGCATCGCCTTCGACCGGGATCTTGCGAACTGCCGCGGCTGGCTGGACGACCTGGAGCGGACCATCGGGTCGTATCGGGACGCCGAACGCGGCCTCGTCGCCGTGTATGAGGTTTCGGCGGTCCGCGACGTGGACGCCGACGCGCTCGAACGTCAACGGCGCCAAGCAGACGCGGCGTTCTGGCCATTCTCGGCCCTTGGGCGGCGAAAGGTCCGTAAGCTGCTTCAGGGATACGCCGCCGGGGGCGTCGCGACGCCCCACACCGATCTGCCGCTGTTGCGCCGTATGAAAGAGGCGCTGGCGGCGATCGACCAGTCCCCCTTGCGCGGCAAGCCGCTGAAGATCGACGGGTTGGCGAGCGATAGCGATATCGCGGGCGCGCGCGACGCGCTGGCCCGGGCGTCGCGGCTGCGGGCGGCGATGCGCCTGCCGGGCCTGGACACCGAGCAGATCAAGACCCTCGTCCGCACGCTCGCGGCCGGCTTGAACGAACCGGCCGCCGACCACGCCGCGACGCCGGCGGCCGATGCCCTCGTCGTCGCCTGCGAAGCCATGCGCAAGGCCGGCCAGCGTTTCGCGGAAAGCGCTGGCAGGCCGTTCGACATGCGCGCCGACGCCGCGGACCTGCCGGGCCTCTGCGCCAGGCTTCGCGCGCTTGCAGAGGCCCGCGACCTTCTGCGCGACTGGGCCGTGTGGTGCGAGGTACGCAACCGCGCCGTCCGCCGCGGCCTGCCCGCGCTCGTCTCGCTCGTCGAACGGGGCGAGGTCGCGCCGCACCTGGCAGGCGAGGCTTTTCAGCTCGGCTATGCGCGCTGGTGGCTTCCCAAAGCGCTCGACGGCGATGCGGTCTTACGAAACTTCCGCCGCTTCCAGCACGAGAACGCGATCCAGGAGTTTCGCGACATCGACGATCTGGTGCGGTCGCACGCCACGCGCCGCGTCATCGGCGCGCTGGAACACGGGCTTCCCCCGCCGCAGGGCGTGCCCCGGAATTCGGAGCTGGGGTTGCTGCGCCACCAGATGGAGCTGCAGCGGCCCAGCCAGTCGATCCGCGACATGATCGGCAGGATGCCTCAGACCTTCCCCAAGCTGGCGCCGTGCATGCTGATGTCGCCGCTGTCGATCGCGCAGTATCTGCCGCCCAACCAGGCGCTGTTCGATGTGGTGATCTTCGACGAGGCTTCGCAGATCACCACCTGGGACGCCGTGGGCGCCATCGCGCGGGCGCGGCAGACGATCATCGTCGGCGACCCCAAGCAGCTCCCGCCGACCAATTTCTTCGGGCGCAACGAAGATGAGGAAGAGGTCGAGGAGCTCGAAAGGGATCTGGAAAGCATTCTCGACGAGGCCAAGGCCGCCGGCATTCCCACGCGCGATCTGCGCTGGCACTACCGCAGCCGCAGCGAGTCGCTGATCGCGTTCTCCAACCAGCACTATTACGGCAACCGGCTGGTGACGTTTCCTTCTCCGGCGATCGACGATCAGGCGGTGCGGCTGCGCAAGATACCGAACGGCGTCTATGATCGCGGCCGCAGCCGCACGAACCGGGTCGAAGCGGAGGCGGTCGCGGCGGAGGCCGTCAGCCGCATGAAGCGCTGGCTGCGCCTGCCCGAGAAGGAGCGGCCGACGCTGGGCGTCATCACCTTCAACATCCAGCAGCAATCGCTCATTCTCGACCTGCTCGACGCGGCGCGCACGGCCGATCCCGATCTGGAGTGGTTCTTCTCCGAAGACCGGGTCGAGCCGACGATCGTCAGGAATCTCGAGAACGTCCAGGGCGACGAGCGCGACGTCATCCTGTTCTCCATCACGTTCTGGAAGGACGCCGCCGGCAAGCTGACGATGGATTTCGGGGCCCTGAACCGCGACGGCGGCGAGCGGCGGCTCAACGTCGCTGTCACCCGCGCCCGTCAGGAGCTGATCGTCTTCTCAGGCTTCACGGCCGACCAGATCGAGCCGTCGCGCTCCAGGCATGTCGCGGTCCAGCACCTGAAGACCTTCCTCGACTACGCCGAGCGCGGCGCGGTCGCGCTGGCGGCGCAGGACAAGGGATCGGTCGGAGGGTTCGATTCGCCGTTCGAGGAAGCGGTCGCCATGCAGCTGAAACAGCGCGGCTGGATCGTCGTGCCTCAGGTCGGCATCTCCGGCTTCAGGATCGATCTCGGCGTCCGCCACCCCGATCTCGCCGGAGCCTATCTGGCGGGCGTCGAATGCGACGGGGCGCGCTATCACCAGTCGGCGACGGCGCGCGATCGCGACAAGGTGCGCGAACAGGTTTTGCGGGGACTGGGCTGGAATATCCTGCGCGTCTGGTCGACCGACTGGTGGTTCGATGCGAAACGCTGCGCCGACCGGCTGCACGCCGACCTCGAAACGCTGCTGGCGGAAAGCCGTGCGCGCCAGGCCGAGCCCGCGCCGGAAGGCGAAATCGTCCACTGGGATATGGGGCACGATGTCGAGCCGGGCCTGTCGGTCGATAGCGAAGACGGCGCGACAGACGCCGTCGCTCCGCCCGCCGCGCCGCCGGACGCGACCGCTAATCCGGCTCGCTCGCCGGCTCCACAGGACGCGCCGCCGCGAAGTTCATGAACTTGCCCTGACTGAACCGGCGCGCCTCACGCAGGTGATCGATCCCCAGCCGCGCCTGGGTATCGGCGTCGCGCAGCCCCGGATGGCGCATCAGCGCCACGACGCCGGCCAGGCTCAACGGATCGCGCCAGATCGGCCAGGTCAGCGCGAACTCGCGACGTCTTCCCAGAAACGATCCGCCGGGCACATTGGCGCGCAGGCGCTGGCCCACCTTCACCGGCGCGACCGGCAGGGCGCTCAGCCCAATCGCCGCCAACCGGCTCGCGCCATGTTGCGCGCCGCCCTTCTCGCGCCTTCCGTCAGGCGACGTCGGATCGTTCGCCATCAACGCATAGCGCACGTCCTCGGTGACGTCCCAGCGGAACGAGTCCGTCGCATCCGGCCGCTCCCAAGGCCGGAACAACGCCTCGGTCATGCTATCGGCGGGCGATATGGCGACGGCCTTCTTGCCCTTCCCGCGCGGCGGCGGCGCGGCCAGCTTCGGCACGCCGTCCAGGCGGGCGAGGAAGTGCTGATGCCCCTGACCGAACATCAGGCATAGCGGCGTCGCCTCGACCTTGCCGTCGTCGCCCTTGTCGGTCTTGACCGCCCCATCGCTCATCAACGCCGCGAACAGCTCGGCGCGATAACCGCCCGCCGCGCGCGCAGCCTTCAGCGCCGCCGCCGCCTCGCTCCCCGAATGATTGAGATCGGCCTTCCCGTCGAAATCATGATGCACGGCCAGCGCCGCGACGCCGCGCGCAGCGGCGTCCGCCACCGCCGCCGCCTCGACCGCCGACGCCAGGCGCAGGAATGGCCGCAGCGGCGCTTCCGCGATGCGCCACCCCGCCCGCGCGCGCCACTCAGGCTCGGCCTCCTCCAGCGCCCGCAGCAAGCCCAGCAACGCCAGAAAAGCCAGCAGATTGTCGGGCTCCAGGCCGGCGAGCCGGTGTTCGCGGAGATCGCTCATGCCACCGCCTCCTCGATCGCATCCGCCTCGTCGCCGCCATCGGCTGCGTCGCGAGCGAGACGCATCGGCCACGCCTCCTCCGACGCGCGATGGTCGGCCAGCCGGACGATCGCCTCCAGACGCGCCAACTCCCACGCGCCGTAACGCCGCTTCAGCGTCTCGAACAAAGCGAGCCAGTTCAGGTCGTCAATTTCGAACGCCAGCGATTGCGGCCCCTGCCCGGCGCGCAGCGTCACCTCAGCGCCCAGAACGCTCACCCTGTCGCGGTCGCGACGGTCGTCCGCATCGTCATGAGGAAAGAACGGACGCCCCAGGCCGTGATGGGTCCCGATCAGCCACAGCACAAGCAGCCGGTCCGCCGCGCTCGCCAAAAGCGGATGCGCCAGGGCCATGCGCACCGACAGCGCCTCGTGCCGCCATCCCTTCGGCAGCCCCGCCCGCTCCCATGCGCCGGCCATGCGGCGGTCGGATTTCGCGCGCAGTCTGTCCAACGCAGCGAACGCATCGCCGCCATACAACATCAACTGAAAGCGCCGGTCGGCCTTGCCGAGATCATGCAGATGACCGGCCAGCGCGACGTCCGACGCGATCGCCGGATCGAGCCCCAGCACGTCCGCGAACGTCGCCGCCTTGTCCCGCACCTGTTCCAGATGCTGATCCAGCCCTTGCACGAATCCCGGCGTCGAACCCAGCCGGTCGTCGCCGGTGATCGTCGCATTCCATCTGCTCGAGGGCGGCGTCGCGAAGACGACGCCGGTCAACGCCTCGCCCGCGTCGTCATAGACGAAGTATCGACGCAGCCGGCTCTTCGCCTTTACGGCCCTCCTCAAAACATCCGAAAATGTATCGGGCAGACCATCGGTCAAGCGCGGATCGGCGCGCAGTTCATCCAGCAATCGCCCCGCGCCGAACTCCCGGCATTCCTCCAGAATCTCACGAAGCGCGGCGTCCGCGGCATCGAGGCGTTCCGGCACGTCTTCCGCCGGGACATCGCTGTTTTGCAAGGCGTTAAAGATCGTCTGGCGATTCAGCCGGATCGCCACGGCTAGCACCTGGCCCGTGCGGTTTTCTCTCACGACCTGTCCGACATCCCGGACCGGCAGCAGGCGCGACGGAAACCAGCCATACTGGTCGCAGCCGCCATGTGTGACCGGCACGACGATCGTGTCGCCCGGCCTCAACTCGCGCGGATCGATCCAGCCATTCCCGTCATCGTCGCGGCCGCGCCAGCGATAGGCGCGCCGGGCCAGGCCGCCCGACAGGTCGGCGTCAGGATCGGTTTCCGCGGCGTCCGAGCTGTCGGCGTCGTCGAACGCGCCGTTCAGCCAGGCTTTCGCCGCCGGAAAGCCGACCTCAAGCCCTTCGCCTGACACGGGCGGCGCAACCGACAGGATCGCCGCGACCCGCTCGCCCGACTGCCGGGTTTCGATATCGGCGCGCCACACGATGCGCACGCCGTCCAGGTCGGTGTTATGGCCATGCAGGAACGCGGGCAGGTGAGGATCGGTATCCGCAGCGAGATCGCGCACCTTCTTCGGCAACGGAATCGGCGACGTCTGTGCATAAAGATCGACATGCGCTGACATCAACGTCGGCGCGTCGCCGCGCGGCGAGAGCAAGACAGACAACGCGTCCGGCGTCAGCGCACCGACATGCGCGTCCATCGCGTTAATGCCGAAATCGACCGCGCCCGTTTCGCCCTTGAGGCCGTTCAGCCAGTCCCACGCCGCGCCGGCCGCCAGTCCATAGACCGGATCGGCGGCCTTCTTGCCGACATCCGCCTTGTGCGCCACCACGGCCGCGACGGCTGTGAGTCCTTCGCGCGCGCCACGATTGAGCCGCCCGAAACGCTGGCGCAGCGAATCCAGCGCCGCCGCCTCGGTGACCAGCCCGTCCAGATCGATATCGACGCCCGCTTCGATCGTCTGGGTCGCGACGAGGATGAGGGGCCGTTCTGCAAGACGATCACGCCAGCCTTTCTCGTCAGTCCAGAGCTTGGTTCGTATCGGCTCAAGGGCATCAGCGATGTTCGCCCGGTCGATCGCGCGCGATGGCCCGATGATCAACTTCAGATCGACGGCGCGACGCCCTTCGTCGCCATGATCAAGGCCAGGCCAGTTCTTGCGAAGTGCGCTGAAAACCTGCCGCGCGCGGCCCACACGATTGACGACGACGGCGATCGCCGGCTTGGAAATCCGTTGCCCATCGCTGTCGCTTTGCAGTTCTTCAAGCGCCCTGATCGTATGCTGAAGGATCGCCGCGACGCGCTGCTGTTCCTCCGTCTTGCCGCGTTCGGCCGGCGCTTCGACCAGCGTGGCGCGCTTCGTCGCGTTCAGCCGCGCCGACAGGACTGGGTCGGCGTGATCGTTCGCGTCGAGCGGAAACCTGTCGTCGGGCCGCACGCCCGGCGTGGCGCTCAGCGACACGACCTTGAACGGCGGCAACTTATAGTCCGCCGTCCGCCGCGTCCGCAGGTCCTCCACGGCCTTCAGCGTCTGATGAAACGGTTCGGCCAGCTGCACTTCGTCCAGCAGGTACAGCGTGTCGCCGCCCAGCAGCCCGGCGTGGACGGGCTTCATGCGGTCGCTGACGCCATAGCCGCGGAACAGCAGGCGCGAGCCGATCTGGTCCACCGTCGAGCAATAGATCGTCGGCTGCGAGGGCGTGCGCGCCAGGTCGCGATCCATCTCCACCCCGCCGCGCAGGCGCTGCGTCGACAAGACCTCGTGCGGCGCATCGGCCGCCGCGTCGGCGCGTTTCGGCTCGGCCAAAAAGGCCAGGGCATCATGCACACGGCGCAGCACGCCTTCGCCCGAACCGGCCCTGTTCACCGCCTTCGCGATCGTCTCCGCCCGCGCGTGGGCGTCGTCCACGATCAGCCGACGGTCGACGATGAAGCAGATGCGGCACGCCGCCTTGCGCGCTGCGCCTTTCGACGCTTCCAGCGCCAGGTGAAACACCGCGACGTCGATCGCCGCCGTCTTGCCCGATCCGGTCGGCAGATCCAGCAGGCTCGGCCACACGCCCTGATCCGCCACCTGCCTCAGCAGCCGCGTCTGCCAGGGGAATGGCGGATAGCCATGGATCGCCTGAAAGAAGGCCGGAAAGTCGGCGGCGCTCAGCGCGCTCATGACGCGCGCTCCGCATCCAACGGCAGGCAGAGGCCAAGCCCCGCGTGACGCCCCGCCCCCAGGATCAGCGGCCCGCGCACCGGCTGGGCGAACTCGATCACCGCATGGGTCAGCGGGCGCGAGGCGAAGGCCTTGGGCACGCGCCATCCGCGCACCCAGTCCGGGCCGTGCGCCTCGGTCGGCGGCGCGCCGCGGATCGCCGCATGACGATCGGCGACGACGCCGAGGATCGCGGCGCCCGGCACGGCCCGCATCGCCGCCTCGGCCACCAGCGCCTCGATCTCCGCCTGACGCGCCGCGCCGTCGCCATACCCCTTGCCGCCGCCTTTGGTCTTGAGATGCCGGTCCAGCACGATCGGCGTCGCCGTCGCCCAGCGCCGGGCGCGCATGGCGTAACGCTCCGGGCGCAGCGAGGCCCGGTCGGCGTCGGCGCGCACGATCAGCGTCAACCGGCTCTCGCCCAGCTTCAGCACGCGCCGCGTCTTGCGCTCGTCCTGCGGATCGGGTTCTTCCTCGGCCCGCGCCGCCAGCGCCTTCAGGAAATCCTGATCCGACAGCAGATCGCTGCCGCGCGGCGGGGCCAGCGCCAGGCCCATCACGCCGCCATCGGCATAGGCCCAGCCCAGATTGGCCAGCGGCACGGCCGCCAGATGCGCGCCCCTGGCGGGAGACCCGTCCGCTTCATGCCCCGACACCAGCGCCGGCACCGCGAGGCCGTTCGCGCCATAGCCGCTCATCGCCAGCTTGATCAGCTCCTTGCAGGCCAGCGGCGCGGCGCGCAGGTCGATCACGCCATCGACGATCTCGAACACCATCCAGTCCGGCGAGACCGCGCCTTCGGGCGTCTCGTCGCGCCGCGCCTCGGGCCGCACATAGCCCCCCGCCGCCGGTCGCTCGCCGCGGCGGAACGCCCGTTCCAGCTCTTCAAGCCGCCCCTCATAGACGCGCCGCCGCGCCTGCTGCGTCGCCTCCGGCGTATCGCCGGTCAGAAAGCGACAGCGCGTCAGGCTGGCCGAATGCCCCAGATACGCGACGTCGCGCGCCAGCGCGTCCAGCGCGCCCAGCACACCCGCCTCCGGCTCGGCCTCCCAGGCCAGCGCCACCAGCGGATCATGCGGCAACGCCGCAGGGAAGCGGCGCGGCTGGCGACGGCGCAGCGCCGGCATCACCGTCCTGTCGCCCGATCTGCCTGTGCTGGCGTCGTTCGGCGGCACGAAGCTGATCGGCGCCGGCCGCTCTTCGAAAGAGCTCGCGGCGATGCGCGGCGCGGGCTGCTTCTCCAGCCACTCCAACGCGGCGCGCTCGTCAGACCGTTCGCCGCGCGCGCCCCAGGCGGCGACCAACGCCGAGAAGACGCGGTCGGGCTGCGGCGGCCAGTCCGGCAGCGGGCTCTCCGGCCCGCGCGCGGCGAACGAGACGCCCATCAGATGATCGATCTCCAGCACCAGCGCCATGGCTCAGCCCTCTGATGCGTCTTCGCCGCCCTCGCCCTGGCGGGCCATGTCCTGGCTCTGCTTGACGATGGAAACCAGCTTGTCCTGCGGGGTCAGGCGCACCGGCTCGCCCGACAGGGCGAAACCCGCCGCCTGCGCCGCCTTGAACGCCTCGGTGTAGAGCGCCCGCGCCGCGGCGGCGTCCAGCTTCACGTCGCTCGCCGACCCGTCGGGGCGGATATGCTGCAGCGGCGAGGCCCCGTCGCACACCAGGTCGCAGCGCGAGCGCAGCGCATAGCCGCGCAGGTCCTGCTCGGCCAGCGCCAGCAGGCCCAGCGCCGCCAGATAGGCGCGCCCCGCCGCATTGCGCGCCGCGCTGCCAAAGCCCAGCCGCCGCAGCCCGGCAAAGCTGATCACCGCCGTATGCTCGGCATAGTCGCAGGTCACGCCCAGCGCCGCGACAGTGGGCGCGATATTGCCGTGATTGATCTCCGAAGGCCGCACCTGCTTGGGCTTCTTCATTCCGTCCTTGCTGGTGCCCCAGCTCTTGTCGTCCTGGCTCTGCCAGACTTCCACCTTGCGCAGAACGCCCAGCGGATCCATGCGGCTGCCGGTGCGCCGGCCGGCGGTGCGCGCCTGCCCTTCGCCAAATTCCTCCACCGGCGTATTCACCGCGATGATCTCCGAGACCAGCGCGCGCGGGAATTTCGCGCCCAGCCCGCCGCCTTCGCCGGTGGAATTCCACACCCCGAACAGCAGCGCGGTGGGCGAGGCCTCCAGCAGCGCGCTGGCGTCGCCCGCTTTGGCGTCGGTCAGGCGCTTGCCCAGCGCGCTGCTCATGAACGGCGTATCGTCCAGCAGGCTGTCGCGCAGGATCGCATCGAACACCCGGTGCGGCGCGTCCAGCGAGGTGATCTCGTCGATCCCGGTCAGCCCTTTGCCCCGGAAATCCACCGTCAGATGCGGAATATGGACCTGCACTTCCTCGCGGATCACCGCAAGCAGCGCCTCCTCCAGCCGGTTCGCCTGGCTCTGCACGCTGTCCAGCAGCGCGCACCACACATCCTCGCCATCGACCCGCCGCCGCTCAAAGACATGCCGCGGCCCCTCGCCGCGCTTCTCCTCCGGATAGGTCGGCGGGAAAATCTTGTCGCCGGCCCCACCCACAGGCTGCAGTCGCTGGCGGCGACGAATGGCGGCGTCCGATGCGACGGCGGCGGTCAGCTGATCAAGTTTCATGATGGAACCTCCCTCGTTGCGGGCATTCAGCCCACCTGCACTCCCGTGAGTCAACGGTCAGCATAGTTTTAGTGAGTGCGACATTTTATCTCGCAACACATGTTTAACGTATAATATGTCAAACTGCGCGGGTGAGTGATTCGCCCGACGACGCCCCCCACCCGCCGCGCTGGAGCATCGAGCGCCGCCTCGCCTTCATCGGCGAGCGCCTGGCGTGGGACCGGCGCATCAATCGCGCCGATCTGGTCGCGCGGTTCGGCATTTCGCCCAATCAGGCGACGCAGGACCTGCGCCGCTTCGAACAGGCCCATCCCGGCGCGCTCACCTACGATCAGCGCGGCCGCACCTATCGCGCCCTGCCGGCCTGGGCCCGCCCCGACGCGGCCGACGCCGAGGCGATGCTGCGCGAGCTGCGCCTGATCGCCGAGGGCGTCCTGCCGGCCGCCGACGGCCGGCTCGATCCGCCCCCGCAGGTCGAGATCGCCGACGCCCCGCTGCGCGCCGTCGCGCCGGATGTGCTGCGCGCCGTCATCGACGCCGTCCGCCACCGCCGCGCCGTCGCCGGCGACTATCGCTCGTTCTCCACGCCCGGCGTCACCCGCCGCGTGCTCGAACCGCACGCGCTGCTGTTCGACGGCTTCCGCTGGCACGCCCGCGCCCACGACGTCGCGCGCGGGCGCTTCGGCGATTTCGTGCTCGGCCGCCTCGGCGCGATCGAGCCGGGCGACGCCGCCCGCACCGCCGGCGCCGACGACGCCGACTGGCAGCGCCGCGAGACGCTGCGCATCGTGCCCCATCCCGGCCTCACGCCGGCCCAGCGCGAAGCCGTCGCCATCGATTACGGGATGACCGACGACCGCCTCGTGCTCACGCCCCGCGCCGCCGCCGCCTTCTATGTCAGGAAACGCCTCGGCCTCACCGAAGGCCACGCCGACCGACCGCCCACCGAACAGCACATCGTGCTGGCGGCCGACGCTGACGCCCCCGCGCCCTCGTAGCCGGCCGTCAAAGCCACAAGCGCAGGCATAGCCACAGGCGCGCTTGCGGCCGCAGCCGCAACCGAATCCCCCCGCCCTGTTACCGTCATGGTCCGCGAAGGCGGACCATCCACGGCTTACGACGCGGGAAAGCGCGCACGCCGCCCGATGCCTCCAGAATTTCCGGCTGAATTTCATGATCGGCCGCCTGCGTGCTATCGTCCACCTATGACGGACGGCCCCGAAAACATGACCTTGGGGATGCTGCGCCAGATCGACGAGCGCACGGCGCGCATGTCCAATCGACTGGACATGCTGACCGATCGCATCGGTTCGGTCGAACGCAAGCTCGCCCTTTGGGTGGCCGATCAGGCCGCGTCCAACGCACGGCTTGACGGCATCGATGCCCGCCTCGGCCGGATCGAGCGCCGCCTCGAACTCACCGACCCCGCCCTGCCGCGCTAACCACCCCGGCGAAGAGAGCAAAGCGCCGGCCACGCTGCCGCAGCCGGCGCCTCTGGTCATGCCGCCTGCCCCTTCAGGGCCAGCGCCCGCGCCTCAGGGAACCGCTTGCCGGTCAGCACCTCGCTGACCCGCGCGGGATTCACACCGAAGGACGCCGCGATCACATGCTGCGCCTCGCCCAGCCACCGCCGCCGGAAGATCTCCACGGCATCTTCAAGGGTGAGGCGATGCGAGATATTGGCGGAACGCATCACGGGCACTCCGGCAACGACAGCAGGTTGTTCGGCTGCTCGCCGTCATCCAGCGCCTCAAACCAGCCGCTACTCACCCCGCTCTGTCAGTCGAACGCCGCCCGTGCGAGCCAGCACCAGCACGCGGTCGCGCACGGCGCGGTAAAGCGCACGCGGGACCACGCCATAGTCGAAACGTCGCTGGCGGCTGTCTGCCAACGTCAGGTCGGGGCCCGGCCAAACGAAGCGGTTGAGGTCGGCGGCAACCACCCACGACCGCGCCCCGTCCAGTTTCAGGCGGCGCTGGGTATCCCCGGGAATCTCGATGGCCGCGCCGGCGTGACGCGGCACACTGTGCGTGATCGGGGCAACTGTCACGACGGTGCGTCCGTCCTCGCGCGCGACCGAAAGGACGATGACGCATGGTCGGTCCTTTCGTCCCTGCTCCGCGCCACCTAACGCCTCGTCACGCCAGAGATAGGAATAGCGAATGACCAGACCGGGGATCGGCTCCGGCAAAGACACGGGGTCAGATCATTTCGGAATCAAACGCTGCGGCCTCGTCCGGTGCGTCCGACGCAGCCAGAGCCGCAAGATCAGCGTCGCTCAATTCCCAGGGATACAAAGCCACAGGCTCGTAAGCCTTCAGTCGACGGAACTCTTCGGCCGACAGCAACACCAGCCTCTCACGCCCGTGCGACGTGATTGAAACCGGCTCGCGCAAGGCCGTCTCGCTTATCCGCCCATAGGATTTCAGAAACTCGGCGGAAGAAACACGCATGGCTTCAGCCCCATTTTTAGAGTTTCTCGAATTACTCGAATTATTCTCTTTTATCAAGTCATCGTCCCAACACCACGGCCCGCCTCTTGCACCTCTTGCGTGCATGACCGCGCCGTCTCAATCCGGCACAGATGCGCCCGCGCAGGGCGAGCTGGCCCTTGCCGCCCCGGCCGCCGCGCCGGACGAGCTGCTGGTGCCGGCGCGGATGGTCAATGAATGGGTCTATTGCCCGCGCCTCGCCTTTCTTGAATGGGCGCATGGCGAATGGGCCGGCAATGCCGATACCGCTGCGGGCAACCGCGCCCATCGCGCCACCGAGGCCGGCCGCGCCCCGGCCTTGCCCGCGCCCGACGCGCTGGACGAAAACGCCGCGCTGAAAACCCGCCGGGTCCAGCTCGCCTCCGAACGGCTCGGCCTCGCCGCCGAGATCGACGTGCTCGAGGCCGAAGACGGCCGCGTCGTGCCCGTCGACATCAAAACCGGCAAGCGCCCGCACGTGGCCGAGGGCGCCTGGCTGCCCGAACGGGTGCAGGTCGCGGTGCAGGGCCTGTTGCTGCGCGAGGCCGGCTATGCGTGCGACGAAGGCGCGCTGTGGTTCGCCGACAGCCGCGAGCGGGTGCGCGTGCCGCTCAGCGAGGATCTGGTCGCCACCGCCCTGCGCGCCGCGTCGGAACTGCGCCTGGCGGTCGCCGCCGGGCGTCCGCCGCCGCCGCTCGATCATTCGCCCAAATGCACGCGCTGTTCGCTGCTGCCGATCTGCCTGCCCGATGAGGTCAACTGGTTCCGCAAGGGCGCCATCCCGCGCACCCCGCCGCCGGCCGCCACGCCCGCTCTGCCGCTTTATGTTCAACAGCCCGGCGCGCGCATCACCAAGAAGGATTTCACGCTGGTGGTGCAGCTCGAGGGCGAACCCGACCGCGCCGTGCCGTTCGATGAAATCTCCGAACTCGTGCTCGCCGGCCCGGTCGGCCTCACCACGCCGGCGGTGCACGAACTGCTGCGCCGCGAAACGCCGGTGGCCTGGATGTCGTCGGGCTTCTGGTTTCTGGGCTCCACCGGCGGCTCGGGCCCGCGCAGCGCCGCGATCCGTCAGGCGCAATACGCGCTGGCCAATGATCCGGCGGCACGCCTCGGCTTCGCGCGCCGGCTGGTCAACGCCAAGATCCGCAATCAGCGCACCATGCTGCGCCGGAACTGGCGCGGCGACGAGGCGGCGCGCGGGCCGGCGCTTGATCGCCTGGCGCTGCTGGCCGCGCGGGTGGAACGCGCCGCCGACACGCCCGAATTGCTGGGCATGGAAGGCGAGGCCGCCGCGATCTATTTCCGCGCTCTGCCTCATCTCTTCACCGAAGCCGTCGCGTCCCTGCCCGCCTTCGCCTTCGAACGGCGCAATCGCCGGCCGCCGGCCGATCCGGTGAACGCCTGCCTCAGCCTCGCCTACGCCCTGCTGACGCGCAGCTTTACGGCGGCGCTGACCGCCGTGGGGCTCGATCCGTGGAAGGGGCTCTATCATGTCGAACGGCCGGGCCGCCCGGCGCTGGCGCTCGACCTGATCGAACCCTGGCGGCCGCTGCTCGCCGATTCCGCGGTGCTGATGGCGCTCAATAATGGCGAGCTGGGGCCGGATGATTTCATCAGCGCGGCGGGCGGCTGTAATCTGAAACCCCGCGCCCGGCGCGGCCTCATCCAGGCCTATGAGCGCCGGCTGGATCAGGAGGCGACGCATCCCCTCTTCGGCTATCAGCTCGCCACGCGCCGCATGATCCAGGTGCAGGCCCGGCTCTTCGCCCGCTTTCTGCTGGGCGAAATTCCCGACTACCCCCATTACATGCCGCGATAGGCGCAAGGATCGCCCGCCATGGCCCGCGCCCCCGCCCCCCGCCGCAGCAACGCCGAACACGCCTATGTCGTGGCCTATGACATCGGCGACCAGAAACGCTGGCGGCGCGTCTTCAAGCTGATGAAAGGCTATGGCCGCTGGCTGCAGCTTTCCGTCTTCCACTGCCGGCTCGACGGCGGCCGCCGCGCCGCCATGGCCGCGGCGCTGGAAGACGTGATCGACCGGACGAAAGACCACGTCGTGATCCTCGATCTGGGCCCGGCCGAGGATGTCGCGTTCGCGGTGGAAAGCCTCGGCGCCGTCTTCGAGCCGATCGAGCGCGAGGCGGTCGTCATCTGACCCAACGCCGCGCCAGCCGCCGCCCCGGCGCGAGCGCCACAGCGCCGCGAAAAACCCCGCCAGCCCTCGCAGATGCGCCAAGCGGCTGGAGCAAAAGAGCTTTTCCCGCCAACGCGCCCGCGCTATCATGCGCCTGCACAAGCGGCGGCCGGCCCTCGCACCAGCCCTCGCCACCCCGGCCCCAAGTCCCCGAAGCACCCCGCCTTCCCGGACCGGCCCCTTCCCCAAGCATCACAGCTGGGGCCTCATTGAAGCTGCGGAGCGGCGATCATCTTTTCCAGATCAGCGATCCCTTCCCCAAGCATCACAGCTGGGGCCTCATTGAAGCGCCGCGTCCAGATTGGCCAGCTGCTC
>CAZBPO010000016.1:19164-23069 GCA_964493795.1 uncultured Flavobacteriaceae bacterium | reverse complement strand
GTGAACTCGAGGTTTCGCAGAACAGGGTGTCCACCGGCCTGAAGGTCATGGGCGCGAAAGACATCGCTGCGGTCTATGCCATCGCCCAGGGGATGCGGGCCGATATCGGGGCGTTCAGCGCGGTCACCTCCAGCCTCAACCGGGCCAAGTCGATCACCGACGTCGCGCTGGCGGCGGGCGAGTCGATCTCGGATCTCCTGATCCAGATGAAGGAGAAGGTGATCGCCGCGAACGACGCCTCGGTCGATACCGTGGCGCGCCAGGCCCTGAACGAGGACTTCAAATCGATCCGGTCGCAGATCGCCACGATCGTCGAAAACTCGAAGTTCGACGGCGCCAACCTGCTCAACGGTTCGCTGAGCGCCGGTCTGGAGATGCTTGCCGACGCCGACGCGACCTCGGCGATCACCCTGATCCCGGAAAATATGTCGATCGGCGGATCGATCATCACGATCCAGAACTCGACCAACCTGCTGACGCTGGCCTCCGCCGAGAGCGCCCTGTCGCTGATCAACTCCAGCCTTCAGAACACCAATTCGGCTCTCGCGCGCATCGGCTCGACCGGCAAGAAGGTCGATTCCCATCTCGTCTTCGTCAACAAGCTGTCCGACGCCCTGGTCGGCGGCGTGGGCAATCTGGTCGATGCCGATATGGCGGTGGAGAGCGCCAAGCTCCAGGCCTTGCAGATCAAACAGCAATTGGGCGTTCAGGCCGTCTCGATCGCGAACTCCGCGCCGCAGATCATCCTTTCGCTCTTCCGCGGATAAGCCGCCGGAGAACAGACCGAACGAAAGCGGCCGCCGGAGCGATCCGGCGGCCGCTTCGCTTTTCAAGATCAGCCAAGCGCGGCGGTCAGGGCGGCGGCGACGCGCTCGACATCGTTCTCCGTCATCGCCGCGAAGAGCGGCAGCGACAGGCAGCGCGCGTAGTAGGCGTCGGCTCCCGGCAGGGCGAGGCCAGGATAACGGCGGGCGTAGTAGGGTTGGCGGTGCACCGGGATGTAATGAACCTGGCTGCCGATGCCGGCCTCGGCCAGCCGGCGCATCAGCTCGGCGCGGTTGACGCCGGCTTTGTCGAAATCGATGCGCACCACGAAAAGGTGCCAGGCGGCATCGCCGTGCCCCGCGTCCTCGACCGGGCGGACGAGATCGCCGAGACCGGCGAGGCGTTCCCGGTAGGCGGCGACGAGGCGGCGGCGCTGATCCGTGAAGCGCGCGAGCTTCTTCATCTGAGACAGGCCGAGGGCGCAGAGAATGTCGGGTGCGCGATAGTTGAAGCCCGGCTCGCGCATCTCATAGGCCCATGGCTCCGCCGGATCGGCGTCACGGATAAGGCCGTGGCTGCGGTCGCGGCGCATCGCTGCGGCCAGTTCGGGGTCTTTTGCGGTGATCGCGCCGCCTTCACCCATGGCTATGGTCTTCACGGGGTGAAAGCTGAAGCAGGTCATGTCGCTATGCGCGCAGGCGCCGACCGGGGCGGCGCCATCCCCGGCGGCCTGTGCGCCGCCGATGGCGTGGCATGCGTCTTCCACGACCCAGAGGCCCCATTCGCGTGCGATCTCCGCGATCGCGGCCATGTCGCAGCTCTGGCCGTTGAGGTGAACCGGGAAGACCGCCCGCGCCCCGGGTGGCGCGCGGCGAAGCGCCTCGCGCAGGGTTTCGGGCGTCATCAGGCCGGTTTCGGGATCGACATCGGCGAAGACCACCTCCGCGCCGCAATAGCGCACGGCATTGGCGGTGGCGACGAAGGTGATCGAGGGCACGATGGCTGTCTGCGCCCGCTCCAGATGGATCGCGCGCGCGGCGAGATGCAACGCGGCGGTGCCGTTCGAGCAGACCACCGCTTCTTTCGCTGCGGTGGTCGCCGCCAGCGCCGCCTCGAAGCGTTCGACCAGCGGGCCGGTGGTGAGCAGCGGCGAGAGCAGCGCCTCGCGCACGGCCTCGACGTCGTCCTCCTCGATGACCTGGCGGCCATAAGGAAGAAACGGCGTCACGGCCGCCTGCGCGTTCACGCGAACGCGCCGGCCAGCAGCGCCTGGAGGCCGCGCGCATCGAGCGCGTCGGGATTGCGGTCGCTGGCGTAGCTGAAGCCGTCATCGACGACGAGGCCGCCGGCCTCGAGATAGACGTCCCGCAAATGTCCCCAGGACGGCAGGATCACATAGCGGTCGTTCAGTTCAATCGTCTGCCGGGCGACATCCTCGGGGATCATCACCTCATGCAGCTTTTCGCCGGGACGGATGCCGATCATCCGGTGCGGCAGGCCGGGCGCCATGGCGGCGGCGAGCTCGGTCATCCTCAGGCTCGCGATCTTGGGCACGTAGATCTCGCCGCCCTTCATCATCGCCATGGACGAGAGCACGAGGTTCACGCCCTGCGTCAGCGTGATCCAGAACCGCGTCATCCGGTCGTCGGTGATCGGCAGGTCGCCCGCGCCCTCGGCGAGCATCTTCTGGAACATCGGCACGACGCTGCCGCGCGAACCGATGACGTTGCCATAGCGTACGACGGAGAAGCGCGTGCCCTCTGCGCCGGCCAGATGATTGGCGGCGACGAAGATCTTGTCGGAGGCGAGCTTGGTGGCGCCGTAGAGATTGACCGGATTGGCGGCCTTGTCGGTGGAAAGAGCCAGCACCTGCTTCACGCCGCGCGACAAGGCGGCGTGGACGACGTTCTCGGCGCCCAGGATGTTGGTGTGGACGCATTCCAGCGGATTGTACTCGGCGATCGGCACCTGCTTCATCGCCGCCGCGTGCACGACGTAGTCGACGTCGCGCATCGCCATCTCCAGCCGGTCGCGCGAGCGGACGTCGCCGATGAAGAAGCGCATGAAGGGATAGCGGTCCTGCGGGAAGACCTGCGCCATCTCGAACTGTTTCAGCTCGTCGCGGCTGAAGATGATGAGGCGGCGCGGCTTGTAGCGGGCGATCACCTCGGCGACGAAGGCCTGGCCGAATGAGCCGGTGCCGCCGGTGACGAGGATCTGCTTGTCGTTCAGGTCGATCTGCGGGTCGCGGAAGTCGCGACGGGCGATCCACTGGACGAGCCGGCCATAAGCGGGCGAGACCGCTTGCGGGGCGACATCGCCGACGATGGGGGCTTTGAGGGTCATGGCCATGAGAGTCTCACTGTCGCCGCCTCGTGGTTAACAGCCGTTTACCCTGTCAAGGGCGATGGCGTAGCGGATGGTGCGCGGCGGCGAAGGCGCGCGCGGCGGTTTGCGGGTTTCGTCCATTTCCAGCGCCGACAGCATCATGCGGCAGAAGGTCTGCCCGTGGATGACGCGGTGCTCGACCAGGCCGATCACCGCGGCCGTCGCGAGATCGGCCTCCAATCGAACGGCGTTCGCGCCGTCGTCCAGCTGGAGCACGCCGTCGGTCATGCCGATGCCGGCGCGGCACGAGATGAGGAACGATACAGCCGCGCCGAGATCGACCTGCGCGTCGTCGAGCGGGAAGACCTCGTCGGCGGGCCCGCCGTTGCGGGTGCGATAGCGCAGCTGGGCGGCGTCGAAGGCGTCCGGCTTCAACGTGACGTGACCGAGCCTGAGAGAGCCTTTGCCCCATTCGGGCCAATGGAACGTCTGCTCGATCTCCAGCCGCGCCGCGTCCGCCTGGATGTGAATGGTCTTGTCCACCGGGCCAAGCGGGGTTGCGAGGCGGTCGGACAGCGTCACCGCGCCCGTGGGCTCGTCGATGGCGATCTGCGGCGCGCAACGTTCAAGGTCGGTGACCTTCGGCTCGCCCGGGCCTTCGAAGACGAAGTTGCCGGTGTACCAGTCGGCCGAGAAGGCGATGTCGTCCATCTCGCCGTGCTGGAGGCCGCCCCCGGGCCCCATGCCTGGGCCTGGGCATGGTGGGCGCTGGCCCTGGCGTGCGCGCTGGCCACGGCCCTGCTGGGCTGGCC
>CAZBPO010000016.1:4913-19154 GCA_964493795.1 uncultured Flavobacteriaceae bacterium | reverse complement strand
CGTCCATCTCGCCGTGCTGGAGGCCGCCGATCAGGGCACGCTCGTTCGGGCGTCCCATGGCCGCGACCGCCAGGCCGCGCCTGGTGTCGAAGGCGACGCGCAACGCCCCGGTCTCTACATAGATGAGCCGTTCGCCACGCTCGACGGTTGGCGGTGAAGGCCGCCTGATCGCCGCTCCTGCGGTTGGTGAGCCCGGCGCAGGTGGTGCGATCGCGGCGCTCGCCTCGTCCAGCTCGTTTCGGAAACGCGTCCAACGTGCTTCGGTGATGTGTGTGCGGTAGTCGCTCGACCACAGGCGCAGCAGCCGCCGCCAGTCTTCATCCGGGGCGTCCTGATCCCGCAGCGAGCGGAAGATCCGGTGGCAGGCGGAATTGATCGCCAGATCGTCGCGGCCCGAGCTGGCCCAGCGGGTGATGTTGTATTTGGGCTGCTTCTTGACCGGCACGGGATTGTTCGGCGCGCTGAGCGTCAGCAGATTGCCGGCGTTGCCGCCGCGCGCCGCCAGAAGCGCCTCCGATGGATGGGCCAGGGTGACCCCGCGCGCCGCCAGCGTCTGCAGCGCAGCGCGGACGGCGCCCCATTCGCCGTCGCTGACCGGATCTTCGGTGCCGAAGCGCGGCGGGCGGTAGCCAAAACACTCTGCATCATTGGTGTAGAGCGCCAGCACCCGGTCGACCGGGCCGCGATGGCCGAGCACGAAGTCGGCGTAGTCGTCGAGGCCGATATCGCCATGGGCCAGGCGCTGGAGTTTCTGGAAGGCGATGGTGTTCGACCACAGCAGCGCGATCTCGGATCCTTCCACGCCGACGGCGATCTGCGGGTGGTAACGCCAGTGCCGGTTCCATTCGGGATGGTGGGCGGCGCAGTCGTCCCAATCCATCACCAGCGCGGTGAAGCCGGCGGCGCGGTAGAGCGGAACGAGCCCGCCTGACCAGGCCTGTTCGTTGACCAACGCGACGCGCGGGCGGACTTTCAGCAGGCGCTCATAGACGGAAAGGCCCAGCGTCAGGTTCTTCGACACGGCCTGATGCGGCATCAGCGGGCCGATGGCCTGCGCGTAGCCGGAACCGACGAACTCGACGCCGCCTTCCGCGATCAGACGGCGTAGGCGGGCGATCCAGTCCGGCCTCAGCTCGTTGATGATCTCCAGCGTCAGGCCGGTCGCCTCCACGGCGATCTTCAGGCCCGTCTCTGCGAGATCGAGCAGCGGATCATAGCAACGCGCGATGACCTTGGGTCGCTCCTCCTCCTCGATGGACGAGAACATCATGTTGAGATGGAACAGCGCGTAGCCGGTCAGCGTGCCGATGCGGCGCTGTCGGACAGGGCGCGAGAGCGGCTCGATCAGCGTCATGCGGCGGCGGCCTCCGCCAGCATTTCGATGCGGATCGCTTCGACGGCGCGGGCGGCGTTGGCGCGCGCTTCGGCCATGTCCGCACCGGTCGCCAGCACCATCACCGCGCGCGCCGCGCTTGAGGTCGCGGGCGGTATGACGTCGCCAGGGCTCTTGCCGGGCAGGACCTCGATGACGCCGGGCAGCGCGCGCGCCGTCTCCAGTCCCTCGATGGCGGCGATCCTGCCGGCGGGCGGGAAGACATAGCGCTGAACGACGGGGCGCTCGAATTCGGGCGTCAGGTCGGCGGCGCTCACCGGTTCGCCCAGCGCCAGCCGGATCGTCGCGCCGACGAAATCGACGCCGGTGGAGAGCGGAATCTCGCGCGTGCAGAAATAGCCGCCGGAAAGCCGTGCGGCGATCTCGATGACGTGCGCCTTGCCGCGATGGACGACCATGTCGCCCTTGTAGTTGTGGTTGTCGAGGCCGAGCGCGCGCGCGGCGGCGGTGACGGTGTTTTCCACATCCTTGCGGGTCTCGGGCGAGACCTGTGCGGGCAGATCGCCGCCATTTTCGACGAACCAGGGGGCGAAGCGGTCGAGGTATTCGTAGTTCCGGTCGCTGAAGCCCGGTGTGTAGCCGACGCCGTTCAGCAGGATCGACTCGGTCGAGATCTGCGGTCCGTCGAGATAGGCCTCGACCATCACGCGGCCGGTGGGCGAGTGGGCCTTCGCGGCGTCATAGGCCTCGTGCGCGTCACGGCCGGCATTCATGCGCTGGACGCCGCGTCCGCCGCGGCTGTCGACCGGCTTGACCACCAGATCGCGGCCACTTTCCAGCATGGCGCACTGGAGATCGTGGGCATCGCGCAATGGCGCGAACCAGGGGATCGGCACGCCAGCCTGGCCAAGGCGTTCCTTCATCGCCAGCTTGTCCATCGCGAGATGGGCTGTTTCCGGCGAGACGCCGCGAAGGGCCAGCTTGGCGGCGACGGCGGCGACGGTGTGGGGCACGTCGGCCCCCATGCAGATGACGCCGTGGATCGGGTGGAGGGCGCGGGCGTAGTGCTGGGCCGCGTCGGCGGTGCCGTCAGGATCGTAGGTGGAGGCGATGATCTGGCCATCGGCCAGTTTCAGGCCCGGCGCGTTGGCGTCGGCATCGCTGACCACGACATGCAGGCCCATCTCTCGTGCGCGGGCGATACCGTGCGTCGCCTCGATGCCGCCGCAGACGATGAGCAGACCCTTCTTCATCAGAAGTAGAGCCCTCCGTTCACGTTCAGCGTCTGCGCGGTGATGTAGGCGCTGGCGTCGCTGGCGAGAAAGGCGACGGCGTCGGCCACCTCGGCCGTGGTGCCCAGACGCTTCATCACGATGGCTTCCGCCGCCGCCTGCACGGAAGGCGCGGCGAGACCGGCGGCCGCCATGTCGGACTGGATGAGCCCGGCGGCGACGACATTGGAGCGCACGCCGCTGGGCGCGCCGAAGCGGGCGATCACCTGCGCCAGTGAAATCAGCCCGGCTTTGGAGGCGGCGTAATGCGCTGTGCGCGGTCCGCCATACTGCCCGCTGACCGAGCCGATATGGACGATCGACCCGCCGCCCGCCGCCGCGAGGCGCGGCAGCGCGAGCTGGCTGCACACGAAGGGGCCTTTCAGGTTGACGCCAAGGATCTGGTCCCAGTCTGCGTCGGTCACCTTGTCGAAATCGGTCGGCTTGTTGATGCCTGCATTGTTGATCAGCACGCGCAAGGGGCCGAAGGCGCGCTCGGTGGCGTCGAGCGCCGCCTCGATCTCGTCGCGGTTCGTCACCTCCATCTGCGCGGCGATCGCCTGACCGCCGCCTTCGGTGATGAGACGCGCGACGATGGCGGCCTCTTCCGCATTGCTGTGGAAGGCGACGCAGACCGACGCGCCGGCTTTCGCCAGGCGCAGCGCGATGCCGCGGCCGATGCCGCGGCCGCCGCCGGTGACGAGCGCCGCGCGCCCGGAAAGATCGATCTCAGCCATGACGCTTGCGGGCGATGGCGCGGAGCGCGGCTGCTGCGATATGCGGCGCGGTGAGGCCGTACTTTTCGGCCAGCTCTTCGGGCTCGCCGGATTCGCCGAAGACGTCGCGCACGCCGACGAATTCGACCGGGCAGGGATGAGTGGCGGCAAGCGCCTCGGCCACCGCGCCGCCGAGCCCGCCATGAATGTTGTGATCCTCGGCCGTGACAATGGCGCCGGTCTCGCGGGCGCAGCGCGCGACGAGATCGGCGTCGATCGGCTTGATCGTCGCCATGTTGACGACGCGCGCGTCGATGCCCTCGCGAGCCAGCAGGTCGGCGGCCTCTTTGGCGCGTGCGACCTCGACGCCGCAGGCGATCAGCGTCACGTCGCCGCCATCGCGCAGGATGTGGCCCTTGCCGATGGCGAAGACATGGCCCTCGCCATACACGGTGCGCGCCGGGCTGCGGCCGGTGCGCATATAGACCGGGCCGTTGAAATCCAGCACCGCCTCGGTCGCCAGCGCCATCTCGTGGCTGTCGGCGGGCGAAATCACGGTCATGCCGGGGACGGCGCGGAAGGCGGCGAGGTCTTCCAGCGCCTGCGCCGAGCCGCCATCCGGCCCGACATCGAGGCCGGGATGCGAGGCGACGATCTTCACGTTGCGCCTGGCATAGGCGATGGAAAGCCGCGCCTGCTCGATGGCGCGCAGGCAGAAGACGGCGAAGGTGGTCACGACGGGCACCAGACCCGTCGCGGCCATGCCGCCGGCCACCGCCATCATGTTCTGTTCGGCGATGCCGAGGTGAAAGAAGCGGTCGGGGTGGCGCTTGCGGAAATGATGCAGGCCCGTGCCGCCGGCGATGTCGGCATCCAGCGCAACGACCTGCTTGCGGGTTTCGGCGGCGGCGGTCAGCGCCTTGCCGAAGGCCTCACGCAACGAGTCGCCGGACGAGGCGATGAGGGAGGGCGCGCTCATGTCAGGCCATCCATGCGTGGATGTCGGCGGCCGATGCGCCGAGCTGGGTCAGCGCGTCGATCGTCTCGTCGGGCTTCATCTTGACGCTGCCGTGCCAGAGCGGCTGGTCCTCCATCCACGAAACGCCCTTGCCCTTGATGGTGTGGCAGATGAGGACCGTGGGGCCGGTGGTGTGCGCCGCCGCATGGGCGAGCGCTTCAAGCAGGCCCGGGATGTCGTGGCCGTCCAGTTCGACGGCGTTCCAGCCAAAGGCGCGCCATTTCTCCGCGAAGGGCTCCAGTCCCATGATGTTGGCGTTGCGATCGTCGGATTGCAGCTTGTTGTAGTCGATGATCGCGCAGAGGTTCGCGGCGCGGTGATGCGCGGCGCTCATCGCCGCCTCCCACACTTCGCCTTCCTGGCACTCGCCGTCGCCGAGCAGCGTATAGACGCGCGCGGGGTTGCCTTGCAGGCGCAGGCCCAACGCCATGCCGAGCGCGGCCGAGAAGCCCTGACCGAGCGAGCCGGTGGAGGTCTCCGACAAGGGCTCGTCCAGCACGTGGGGATGGCCTTGCGCCGTCGCGCCCAGCCGGCGGAGCGCCAGCGGCAGGCTGTCGGGCGCATAGCCCATCGCAGCCCAGACGGCGTAGAGCGCCGGGGCGGCGTGACCCTTGGAGAGGACGAAGCGGTCGCGGGCGGGATCGGCGGCGTCGCCGCCGGGAATGTTCAGCTCGGCGGCATACAGCGCCGCGAGAATGTCTGAGCAGGACAGCGCGCCGCCGGGATGGCCCGATCCGGCGCGATAGATTCCGGCGATCGCCAGTTGACGGGTGCGCGCCGCCACGGCGGCGATGCGCGAGAGAATGTCGGGCGTTGCGGCCCGCTGGGCGTACGCAAGGGCGGTCATGGGGCGCCTCTGATCAGGTCGCCCTATCTGGATTCACTTTGGTTACCGCCCCGTTAAGATGGGTTAACAGGCTGTCGCGAAGCCCTTGCCATCCAGCAGGTCAGCGAACGGAACCAGCCGCGCGGCGGGCGCGACGGCACTGGCTTCTGCGGCGATTTCGCCGGCGAAACTGCGGGACATCACGACGATCACCTCCGGCCTGACGGCGGCCAGCGCATCCGGCCGCGCGATGGCCCGGCCGGCGACGGTCATCGCCTCGGGGGGCAGGTGGCGGTCGACGACGGCAGCAAGCCCCGAGGCGTCGAGCCGGCCCTGGACGACGAGGCTGTGGAACAGCCGCCCTGCGCCCCAGATCGCGACCTTGTCTGCGCCATGGGCTTCGATGCTGCGCGCAGCGGCGACGAGACGGCCCAGATTGCGGCGGCGCGTCTGCGCATAGGCGGAAAGAAGCGCGGCTGCTTCTACCGCGTTCGTGGCATCGAGCTTCGGCGCCGCCTTTGTCGCGCGCTTTGCGACGAGCGTCAGGTTCACCCGGTCGGCGGGATCGGGGCCATCGACGATCTCGAGGCCCGCTTGTTCCAGCATCGCGGTCAGCGTGCCGGCGGTGAAATGGAACAGATGCTTGTCGATGAACCATTCCTCGACGATGTCGGCATCGCCCACCAGCGCCAGATTGGGGACTTCCAGCAGCAACAGACCATCAGGCTTGAGCGCGCGGGCGTGGCCGCGCAGCGTTTCAAGCGCCGCGCCGACATGTTCCAGCGTATGGCTGGAATAGACGAGATCGAACGCTTCCTTCGGCAGGTCGGCGTCCTCGATCCGCGATGCGATCAGCGTGACGCCGTCCAGCCCGTCATACGACCCGACGAAGCGCGTGTCGGGCTCGACCGCCGTGATGCGCGCGGCTGGCGCGACGGCTCGCAATGCGTGGGTGAAGCTGCCCCGGTTCGCGCCGACGTCCAGCACGGCGCGAAGCTGGTCCGGCGCGCGGTGGCGCGCCAGCACCGCCATGTGGACCTGCGTACGAAAGCCCTTGCCGTAGCGGACATTGCCCCAATCTGCCCCCGACGAAACGCTGGCCGAGCGGCGCGGCGCGCGGTCGCGGCGCGGCAGGCTCTGCACGAGGCCGCAACCGGTGCAGGCATAGACCTTCAGCCCTCGCGGCGACTCGGGCTCATAAACCAGATCGAGCCGTGCGCTGTCGCACAGATCGCAAGTTTCGCTCATCCGTACCTCATCTCGTACTCGGCCGTCCCGGCATAGCCGAGGGCATCCATCTGCTGTCCGGCGATGCGCCAGAAGGCGCGGCTCTGGCCGTCGGTCAGCAGCGCATCCGTGCGCCGGTTGATGTTGTGCGGCCGCGCCAGCAACGTGAAGGCTTCTGCCGACGGCTCGGTCCAGCAGAACCGGGCGAGCGTTTCGAACAGGCCGGCATCCTGGGTCAGGTCTTCAAGGCGCATGCGCAGGACGCGGTCGTTCGGCAGCGCGGCGAAGGCGTCGGCGATCGCCGCGTTGCTGGCGGCCCAGTGCCAGGCGATGCGCTCGAACTGATCGTAAAGCGGCCAGCGTGCGTGGTGCGGATCGCCAGGCTGCGGCATCGGCCACCAGTATTTCTTTTCCGGCGGAGGGGGCGGCTCGCCTGGCGACGCGACCCAGCGGCTCAGCGCGGCCACGCTGGCGTCATCGTAGCATTCATTACCCAGCTTGCGCAGATACGACCCCGCCACCTTGCGCCCATCGCGCGTGAGATGGACGAAGCGCGCCTCGGGCATCAACTGCGCCAGCGGGCGCACCAACCAGGCCAGCTTGTTCGAGGAATCGCCCCAGACCGGCATCGCGCTATGCGCCGCCGCCGCCAGATGCGTCTCGCGCAGCACGGCCATTGCCTCGTCGTCGTCGGCTAGGCCCATCGCATATCGGCACGCCAGCTTCTGGACGATCTGCACCATGTATTCGTGGCGCATGTCGATGCCGGGCAGGGCGGCGAACAGCTTCTCCATCATCGCCGAGCCGGATCGGCCGCTCGAGACGATGAAGACGGCACGCGCGCTCATCGCTTCACCGCCACGACGGTCGCCTCACGGCCCATGCCGGCCTCGGCCAGCGCGCGATAAAAACGCCGCCGGGCATCGCCGAGGCCGGCCTGTTCAAAGGCCAGATCGAAGCTCTTGCGTTTGGCGTGCAGGGCGCGTCCGGCTTCCGGCGCGCGGACATAATCGTCGCCCATCAGCAGAAAGGCTTCCATCGGGAAGCTGGTCAAACGTTCGCGCGGCTGGAACCCGAGGCGGACAAGCAGCGCCTCCAGCGACTCAAAGTCGAAATAGTTGAGGTGATGCGGCGGCGCGATCCACCATGGCGCATGGCCCTTGGCGCTTTCGGCGGCCAGCTGCATCGGGCTGAAGTCGTTCGGCGCTGTCAGGCACAGAACGCCGCCCGGCTTCAGCAGACGGTGCGCGATCCGCAGCGTTTCGGCGGGATCCGGAATGTGCTCCAGCACGTTTGTCGCGGCTATCGCATCGGCGGCGGGCAGCGACGGCGCTGCATCGGCGATCGTCATGTTGCGGACGTCGCGGCCCCGTTCCTGCGCGAAGGCAGCCGCTTGTCGTGATGGCTCGACGCCGATGGCGCGCCAGCCGCGCGCTTCGGCCGCGTCCAGAAAGAAGCCGGGCCCGGAGCCGATCTCGATGAGAAGGGGCCGTGCGGCGTTGGGGCCGCTCGCCCTCTCGATCGCCGCCAGCCGGTCATCCTGCGCCAGCTTCGCCCACGCCTGATCTTCGGTGGCGTGCGTCAGATAGGTCGGCTTGGCGTCGGCGTAGTAGGTTTCGGCGTATGTCGCCCTAAGCGCCTCGGGCGTCGGCAAAGGGGTGACGTGGCGGAAGCCGCAGGTCGAGCAGGCGATCACGTCATAGCCGTTCGCGTGGCCGACGACCTCGCCCCGATGGCCTTCCCATTCGATGATCGGCGCGCGTGTGGGCGCGGCGGCGCTCATGCCGGCTTCTCCCAGATTTCCGCCATTCGCGCCCCGCCCGCTTGAGAATTCGTTAACGCGAAGCGCCGATGCTCATCTTTCATTGACCATAAGCGGCCCGTTCAAGCCGATGTCCGTTCATTTCTGCGCCGAAGTCTCGTCCAATCACGCCCGCGATCCCGAACGCTGCTTTGCTTTCGTGGACGCCGCCGCCGCCGCCGGCTGCGACTCGGTGAAGTTCCAGCTGTTCAAGCTGGACGAACTGTTCGCGCCGGAGATCCTTGAGAAAAGCGAGCGGCACCGTGGGCGCGCCGAGTGGGAGCTGCCCGAAGCGTTGATCCCCCAGATCGCCGCGCGCTGCGTCGAAAAGAACATCCTCTTCGCCTGCACGCCGTTCTATCTGGGCGCCGTGGCGGCGCTTGAGCCGTATGTCGCCTTCTACAAGATCGCGTCCTACGAGCTGCTCTGGGACGATCTGCTCATCGCCTGCGCAAGAACGGGGAAGCCGGTCGTTCTCTCGACCGGCATGGCGACCATCGACGAAATCTGCCGTGCGGTCGGCGTTCTGCGACAGGCGGGCGCAGCGGGCATCCGCTTGCTCCACACGGTCAGCGCCTACCCGACGCCGCCGACCGAGGCCAATCTCGCCTCGATCGACTTCATCCGTCGCGTCACCGGTTGCCCGGTCGGCTGGTCCGACCACACCGTCAGCCCCGGCGTCGTCCATCGCGCCATCCACCGCTGGGGCGCTGGCTTCGTCGAATTCCATCTCGATCTCGACGAGACCGGCGCGGAATACGCCGCCGGTCATTGCTGGCTGCCGCATCAGATCGCGCCCGTGATCGCCGAAGTGCGCCGGGGCGAGGCGGCGGACGGCGAAGGCTTGAAGACCGCCGCACCGTCCGAACGCGCTGATCGGGATTGGCGCGCCGATCCGCAGGACGGGCTTAGGCCGCTGCGCCACATGCGCGAGGGTTTCGCGGGATGAAGCTGACGCGTATCGCCGCCATCATCCAGGCGCGTATGGGGTCGTCCCGTCTGCCGGGAAAGTCGCTCATGGATATCGCGGGCAGGCCGCTCATCTGGCATGTCGTGCACCGGCTCAGGGCGTCACGGCGGATCGGCGCGATCGTTCTGGCGACCAGCACCAACCCGGCCGACGATGCGCTGGCCCAATGGGCTACCGCCAATGGTGTGCGCTGTGTGCGCGGGCCTGAGGAGGACGTGCTGGGCCGTTTCGCGCTGGCGGCCGAAGCCTGCGATCCCGACGTCATCGTGCGCGTCAACGCCGATGCGCCGCTGATCGACGCCGCCTTCATCGACGCCATGCTGGGCGCGATGCTCGCCGAAGACGCCGACTTCGTCGTGCTGAAGCCGGGCGCGCGCGCGCTTCATGACGGCGTCGATCCGATGAGCCGGCGGGCGTTGAACCTCATGCTCGACGAGGCGCGGGACGACCCCGTGGCGCGCGAACACGTCACCGCCTGGCTCAAGCTGAACGCCCACCGCATCAAGGTGGCGGAACTGACGCCTGCGCCGGCCTATGACTTCGAGGGCGCGCGGCTTTCAGTCGATACGCCCGCCGACGCCGCCTTCATCGAAGCGGTCTATGACCGGCTTCAGGCGCAGGCGGGCGAGGCCTCTTTGACGGATCTCATCGGGCTGTTGCGGCGCGACCGCTCATTGCTGGCGATCAATGGCCATGTCCGCCAGAAGGCGCCGTCGGCCTCCTGCGGCACGGTGGTGATCCGCTGCGACGGCGGCGCCGAGCTGGGCCTTGGTCATGTCAAACGGTGCCTGGCGCTCGCTCGTGCGCTGCGCGACGATCAGGGCTATGGCGTCATCTTCGCCATGATCGGCGAAGAAAAGGCGGTGGCGCTGGTCGAGGCCGAAGGCTTCCCCCGAGCGGCGATGCCTGAGGGGGCGAGTGAACGCGACTGGATCGCGTCGGTGATGCGCGAGGCCGCGGCCGCAGCGCTGGTGCTCGACATCCGCACCGGCCTCAGCCGTGCCGACGTCTTGTCGCTGCGCGCCGACGCGCCGCTGATCGTGGCGCTGGACGATGGCGGCGAGCGCCGCCTGGCGGCGCATCTGGCAGTCTATCCCCCGGTTCCCCAAACCCGGGCGCTCGCCTGGCCGCCGGGCGACACCGATCTTTTGATCGGCTGGAAATGGGCGTTGACCGGCGGCGCGCCCTGGCGGCATCCGCGCAAGCTGGAGTCAGGGCGCGCGACATTGCGCGTGCTGGTGGCGATGGGCGGCAGCGACCCCCAGGGGCTGACACTGCGCACCGTCAAGGCGGTTGCGGCGGCGGGCCGCCGGGTGACTCCGGTGGTGGTCATCGGCCCCGCCATGCCGTTCCCCGAGGCCGTCGCCGATGCCTGCCAGGCGGCGGCGCCGGATGCCGAGATCGTGTTCGCGCCAGAAGCGCTGATGCCGCTCGCCGCCGATTGCGACCTCGCCGTCGTGGCTTTCGGCGTCACGGCCTATGAGTGCGCCCATGTCGGCACGCCGGCGCTCTATCTGGGACTCACACCCGATCACGCAATGTCGGCGCAGGGCTTCGAAGACGCGGGCTTCGGCGTCAATCTCGGCGTCACGTCATCGTTGAACGATCGCCGGATGATCGACGCGATCCAGGCGCTGGCGGCCGATCCGGAGAAACGTCGCGCCATGGCGGCGGCCGGGCGACAGGGCATAGACGGGCTGGGGGCGGAACGTCTGGCGGCCGAGATCGCCGATCGCCTCGCGATCCTAAACGCGACGCGGATCAGCCGAGCCGGCTGAGCGTCTGTTCGAAGACGTTGCGCCACTGTCCTGCATGAGGCGGCATCACGCACAGCACTGCGGGCATGAACGGCTCGCGGTCGGCTCCAAGGCTCATCCACGAGCGGTAATGCAGCACCTTGTAGGTCGGCACGCCCATCGCGCCGGTGATCGACGCCACCGCAGTCGGCGCCGACACCACGGCATCCAGCGTCGCCAGCATCGCCGCCGTGCGGTCGAGCTCGTTCTTCTGGTCCAGGCCCGGCGGCACGATCAGGGTCTTGCCGCTCAATGATTCCAGCATGGCGATCTCGTCCGGCTCGGCCCCGTACTGGGCGACCACCGGCGTCGCATCCAGCTTGCCGATGAACTGCGCCCACCGGGCGAGCGGCGCATACTGGACATCGCGCAGGCCGCCTTTCAGACCGCTGCGCCATGAAATGCCGACGGCGCGCGGGCCAAGCCCCTTGCGCCAGTCGGTCCAGCGCGCGCGCTCGGCCGGGTCCGGCTTCATCCATGGCGTAACGGTCGCCGGCTTGCCACCGCACAGGTGCGGCAGGCTGCCCAGCTCGATCGAAAGGGGCGCGTCCGACCAGTCATAGTCGGCCACCAGCGCGACGCCCTCACGGCGGACCGTACGGCCGACCACGCGCGCGCCGGGCAGCGAGCGCCCCAGCAGCGCAGCCAGACGCGGCTCGCATTCCAGGATGACAGGACCGTCTTCAAGCAGTTGGGGCAGGAAGGCTGCGAACGCGATCTGGTCGCCGATGCCCTGCTCGGTCATCACGAGCAATGGCCTGCCGGCGCGCGGCGCACCGTCCCAGCGCGGCGGCGCGCCGCGCCTTTCGATGATCCGGGCGGGTATTTTCAGCCGCCACTCATAGTCGCGCCAGCCTGCCTCGACGTCGCCCTTGGCCAGCAGGCCGATGGCGCGGTTCAGGCGCAACTGGGCGTTGGCGGGCGCGCGGGCGACGGCGGCGTCATAAAGGGCCAGCGCTTCCGTCACCTCGCCAGCGTCGAACACGATATCGGCCAGATTGCCCAACGCCTCGACGCTGTCGGGGTTCAGGCGCAGCGCCTCGCGATAGAAGGTTGCGGCGTTCTCCACATCGCCGATCTCACCCACCGCATTCCCGAGGGCCAGCCACAGACCGGCGTTCTCGGGCGCGCGCGCCAGCGCGTCGCGCAGCGCGTCAATGGCGTCGCCATGCCGCATCATCGCCAGCAAGGCCCGCGACAGGCGGACCGTCGCCTCGAACCGGTCGGGCGCGACGTTCAGGGTTTCCTGGAAAAAGCGGGCGGCCGCTTGATGCAGGCCGATCTGGGCGGCCGCCTCGCCCAGCGCGTACAGCGTCGCCGGATCGCCGGGATTGGCGGCCAGCGCCTTCTCCAGCGCGGCGATGGCCTCGGCGTGGTGGCCGGCCTCAAGCGCGGCGATGCCGTCGTCATAGTGCCGTGCGGCCTGGGGCAGGGAAGATGCCATGGCCGACCCTCGCTCTGCGGTGCTTAACGCCGCGTTAAGGATCGTAAACATCACGGGAGAATTCAGCTCATCTTAACTCCCTGCGGGCGAATTTCAGGCATGGCGATGGACCTGTCCGCTCTGATGGGATTCACGGGGTACACGAGCATGATGCTCGCCGCCTCGCAGGCCTCGCGCGCGGCTGCGGCCAAGACCACGACCGGGGCGTCGACCGCCGTCATCCCGACGCCGTGGGACACCGTCAACGTCAAGAGCGACAGCGAGGCCTTTCGCCTCGCGATGCAGACGACCGACTATGTGAATCCCAAGGATTCCAGCTTTGACAAGCCGGGCGTCCCCGCCGACCACAAAAAGCTGTTCGCGCTCTACAAAGCGCTTTCGACGCTGCAGACCCTGACCGCCAAGGCGGCGGACTCCAAGACCGAGAGCGGGTTGCTGGCGGGGCTGGACCGCCGCTTCCAGACCGGCTTCGCCGAAGTGATGAGCTATGCGCGCGGCCTCAGCTTCGATGCGCTCACGCTGGTCGCCGGCGCGAAGAGCGACAAGGCCGAAACGACCGCGACGGTGTCGCGCCTCACCTCGAACTTCCAGACCCGTGCGCTGGTTCAGGGCGATCCCCAGACCGCGCTCTCGGGGCTGGAAAACGCCCAGCCGTTCACGATCCGCGTTTCGCGGGGCAACAGCACCCAGGACGTCGCCATCGACCTGGCGGGGATGGGCGCGACGCCGCGCAATCTCGGCAACGTCATCAACTTCATCAACGGCAAGCTGGGCGAGGCGGGCATCCAGACGCGCCTCAAGCGCGTCGAGCTGCCGGCCCCGGCCGTGCTGAAGCCCAATCAGCCGACTCCGGCCAAGCAATACGCGCTGGCCATCGAAGGCTACAGCAGCGAACAGATCAGCTTCGTGCCCACCGCGGCGTCTCCTGCGCTCTATCTTGCGAGTCAGGGCGTCAATGCCGGCGAGCTCCGCAAGCTCGACATTTCGGGCGGCGACGTCACGACCGTCTATCGCGCGGCGATCGAGAGCGCGGGCTCCGATCTTTCGATCAAGCAGACGGTGCGCGACGCCGAAGGCAATGTCTTCGTCCTGGGCACGACCTCGGGCAATGCCGGCGGACAGATCAACCAGTCGTCGCGCGACGTGATGCTGCAGAAATTCGATTCAGGCGGCAATCTGTTGTGGTCCAAGCTGATGGGCGCGACCGACAAGGCCGACGGCCTCGCCCTGGCGGTCGACAGCAAGGGCGCAGCGGTGATCGCCGGTCAGCTGACGGGCAGGATCGGCGCGACGCCCTCGGCCGGCGGGCTCGACAGCTATGTGATGAAGATCGCCGCCAACGGCGAAGAGGCGTTCGTCCGCCAGGTCGGTTCGGCGCTGGAAGACGGCGCCACGGCTCTGACCATCGGCCCCGACGACGCGATCTATGTCGGCGGCTATGTGAAAGGCCGCATGGCCGGGGCGGCCGGAACGGTCGGCGGCGCCGACGGCTATGTGATGAAGTTCGACGACAAGGGCACCCGCGCCTGGACCCGCCAGTTCGGCACGGTGGGCGACGACAAGGTGGCCGGCCTCGCCATCGGCGACGACGGCTCGCTGATCGTCGCCTCGACCGCAAACGGCGAAGCGGTGGTGCGCAAATACTCCACGGCCGATGCGACCAGCGGGGCGGTCTGGACGCGGTCGCTGGGCGCGCTCGGCGCGGGCGGCGTCATCGGCGGACTGGCCGTCGAGGGCGACAGGATCTACCTCGCCGGCGGCACCGGGAATGGCGCGCTTAACGGCGGCACGGGAATCGTCACGTCGCATAGCGGCGGGCAGGACGGGTTCGTCGCGGCC
>CAZBPO010000016.1:1188-4903 GCA_964493795.1 uncultured Flavobacteriaceae bacterium | reverse complement strand
CGCCGGCCGGGTCGAGCACCGCGGCCGGCACCTTCACCGATGCCGGGGCGAGCGTGACGACCGATTTCGTCACCTATCTGGGCACAGGCTCGTCCGACCGGATCAACGGCATCGCGGTGGCCGGCGGGCGCATCTTCGTCGCCGGCGATACGCGCGGCGTCCTCCCCGGCGCGACCGCCACGCGCACCGATGTCGCCAACGCCTTCGCGGCGGAAATCAGCTCCACCGGCGCGCTGGGATGGGCGCGGCAGTTCGGCGTCACGACCGGCGAAGGCTATGGCCGGGGCATCGCGGTCGATATGCAGGGGTCGTCGGCGCTCGACGCGCTGGGCCTTCCGACCGGCCGGCTCTCGACAGGCATGGCGCGCACGATCACCGCGCAGTCGACGGCGCGCGCCGGCGACTATTTCGAGATCAAGGTGGGCGACAACGTCGCGCGCCGCATCACCATAGCGCCGGGCGAAACCATGACGACGCTGGTGCGCAAGCTCAACGCCGTTCTGGTGCTCGACGGCAAGGCCAGCGTGGTACGCACCAGCGCGGGCGAGCGGCTGCGCATCGAGCCGCGCGAGGGCCAGGTCATCGAACTGAAAGCCGGTCCCAAGGAACTCGATGCGCTGGCCGGTCTTGGCCTTACCCCCGGTCCGGTGCGCAAAGTGGCCGCGGGGGCCCAGGACGAGGGCGCGTTGCCGGCTTTCGCGCTTGGCCTGAAGGCCAGCTATTCGCTCGCCTCCACCGCGAACGCCGCGAGCGCCAAGCTTTCGATCGACAGCGCGCTCGCCGAGATCCGCAAAGCCTATCGCGAGATCACCATGGATCCCGAGACGCGCGCCCTGCTCAACGCAGGCAGCGGCGAGACCAAGGGCAAGACGGGCGGCGTGGTGCCGGCCTATCTCACGGCACAGCTCGCCAACTACAGCGCAGGCCTCGCCCGCCTCGGCGGCGGCTCCGGCAGCTCAGGCTCGCTGACCTGACGCTCAGGGCGCATCCTGCGGCATCACCACCTGCTGATAGGGAGCCGGCGGCGTCTGGCCCCATCCGGTCGGCGGCGGCGCGGCGTTCCGGATAGCCGGCATCGATTTCAGGAAGGCGGCGATCGCGAAGGCGTCGTCGTCCGTCAGCGCCGCGAAGCTCATCCACGGCATCACGGGGGCGAGAATGCGCCCGTCGGGGCGCGCCCCGGTCCGCATCGCGACGACGATGTCTTCTGTCGACCAGCGGCCAAGACCCGTCTCGTCGTCCGGCGTCAGGTTCGAGCCGTAGAAATAGCCGAGGCCGGGTATCGCAAAGCCGACATCGCTGCCGCCGAGATATTTGTCCATCTGCGGCTCGCCCAGAAAATGGCCGGGCGTATGGCAGTCGGTGCACGACATCACGGTGACGAGGTATTGGCCGCGCGCGACGTCGTCGGGCGTTATGGGGCGTTCAGCCGTCTCGGAGGCGAGGGCGGCGTGGCTCAGTCCAGCCGCGAACAGGGCGGCTGCGATGCAGGCGAGGGCTTTCATGTCGGGTCTCCGGGCAGGCGTCAGCAAGAGTCCTGATATTGACGCAGAGACGGCGCGCCTGTGACCGACTGCACGAAGATCGGCCGATTATCCTGTTTGCTGCGAACAGTTTCGGCAGGGCCGGTCAGGCCCGGGCGTTGATGGCGAGCGGCGCGGCGATGGTGCGGGCCGTGCTTTGCCCGCCGGCGGCATAACCGGTTCGGGGGCTCTTCTGGCGCTGCGCTTCGTCGGCGATGGTCTTGACGATGCCTTCCGTCACGCGTCGCATGCGGGCGACCAGACGCTGGTGGCGGCCGAGCAGCTCCTGGAAGCCCTCGGTCTCCTCGCGCAGCTTGGCGACGCGGTCGCGCGGCAGCGACCGGAACTCCGCCGGACTGCCGGCGACGGCCTGCATTTCGCGACTATAGAGCAGCGACAGGCGGCTGCGTTCCTCTTCCAGTTCGGAGAGGCGCGCCGGCGTCTTCGCCTCGATCATCGCCATTTCGCGCTCAAGCAGGGCCGTGAGGCGACGCGTGATGTCGAGAATCGTGTCGATGCGGCTCATGGGTTCAGGCCCTGCATGCGAAGCATTTCGCCATAGACCGCGTCGGCGATGCCGACCCCGCCGCCGGCCGCGATCTCTTTGCCGACTTCCTGGATCATCAGCGAGCGGAACACCCCCTCGCCGCTGCCGCCGCCGAACATGCCGTCGGTCTTCAGCCCCTGGAACATCGGCTCCATCATCTGCGACACGAAGACGGATTCGAAATCCTCGGCGGCTCTGCGGGCCGCGCTGCGGCGCGCCATATCCAGCGACGAGCCCATGTCGGGCAGCGCCTTCACCTCGACGGGCGTGACGGCGTAGCTCATCACATCACCTCGATTTCGGCCTGAAGCGCGCCGGCCGCCTTGATCGCCTGGAGGATGGCGATCATGTCGCGCGGTCCGATGCCCAGCGCGTTCAGCCCGTCGACCAGATCCTGCAACGAGACGTTTTCCGAAACGATCGCGAGCTTGCGGTCAGAACCGTCATCCACCTGCACGTCGCTGCGCGGCACCACCACCGTCTCGCCTTCGCGCGCGAAGGGGGAGGGCTGGCTGACCACCGGAGCTTCGGAAATGCGTATGGTGAGATTGCCCTGGGCGATGGCGATCTTCGAAACGCGCACATCCGCGCCCATCACGATGATCCCGGAATTCTGGTCGATCACGATCTTGGCCGGCTGGTCGGGGTCGACCCGCAGCTGTTCGATCGAGGTCAGCAGCGCCACCACGTCGCCGGGGGCCCGGCTCGGCAGCACCAGCTCGACGGTGGCCGGGTTGGTGGCGATGGCCGCGCCGCTGCCCAGCATCCGGTTGATGGCGTCCTGAATGCGGGTGGCGGTCGTGAAGTCGGGATTGCGCAGCGACAGGCGCATGCGCTCAAGGCTGGCGAGCTGGAAGGGAATCTCGCGCTCGACGATCGCGCCCGAGGCGATCCGGCCGCTGGTCGGCACGCCGCGCTCGATCGAGGCCGCCTCGCCCTTGGCCGAAAAGCCGCCGACCGCGACCGGTCCCTGCGCCACCGCGTAGATCTCGCCGTCGGCCGCCAGCAGAGGGGTCACCAGCAGCGTGCCGCCCTGCAGGCTCTTGGCGTCGCCGAGGGCGCTCACCTGAATATCGATGCGCGAGCCCTGGGTCGAAAAAGCCGGCAGGCTCGCGGTCACCATCACGGCGGCGACATTCTTGGTGTTCAGCTGCGCGCCGCGCGTGTTGACGCCCAGGCGCTCCAGCATCGATTGCACCGATTGCAGCGTAAAAGGGGCATTGCGGAGCGAGTCGCCCGTGCCGTTCAGCCCGACGACCAGCCCGTAGCCGACCAGCATATTGTCGCGCACGCCCTCGACATCGGCGAGGTCCTTAATGCGCGAAAACGCGCTGGCGGTGCCGGCCAGCGGTGCCAGCGCCAGCGCGGCGAACAGGGCTGGCATGAGCAGGCTGCGGATCAGTTTCATGTCGCTGCGGCTTCCCCGGGACCTCGCGGGCGTACTGCCCCGTCCGGGCCTTGCCAGCGGCGTGCCATGTGAGAATGGCGGATTTCTGCGGTTTTCTCCGGGCGCGGATCGGCTCCAGAGGGCTTCAACGGCAAAATCTGCCGGGTCGTCAATCTTTGTTAGGAGAGTCTTAACGATGCCGGTCGATTTTGATCCAAGGTTCACCGGACGTAACGTTTATGCGCATCGAAGGTCCAC
>CAZBPO010000016.1:0-1178 GCA_964493795.1 uncultured Flavobacteriaceae bacterium | reverse complement strand
CCGCGACAGCCGTGCGGCCGTCGCGGCCTCGGCCAGTCTTCAGGTCGCGGCGCTCGATTCGCTGCTGGCGATGCAGGCCGCCGACGAGCCGCTGACCGGCCGCCGCCGCGCTGTGCGCCGTGCCAACGACATGCTCGACCTGCTGGATGACATCAAGATCGGGCTCCTGACCGGCTCGGTGCCGCGTCAGACTTTGCGCCGGCTCACCTCGCTGGTGGCCGAACGTCGCGACGACTTCAACGAGCCCGGTCTTCAGGGCGTGATCGACGAGATCGACCTGAGGGCTCAGGTGGAACTCGCCAAGCTCGAGCACGCCTGAATCATGGCGCGGACCCCGCGCCGCCCGAAATCGCCCGGACGGGCCGCCCCGGCCCCGGTTGTGCCGCAATCGACGCCTAGCTATAAGCCGCGCCACCGGGGTAAGGCATCCGAGGGAGATTCGGCTCGCATGGGTGTTGTGTTGTCTGCGGACTACCGGCCGTCTGAGGACGAGCCGTTCATGAATGATCGCCAGCGTGAGTACTTCCGCCGCAAGCTTCAGGCTTGGAAAGAAGACATCAGGAACGAGAGCAAGGAAACGCTCGCCAGCCTCGCGCAGGAAACGGTTCAGCATGCGGACCTGACCGATCGCGCGACGTCGGAGGCCGACCGCAATCTGGAACTGCGCACGCGCGACCGTCAGCGCAAGCTGATCGCCAAGATCGACGCGGCGCTGCGCCGTATCGACGACGGGTCCTACGGGTTCTGCGAAGAGACGGGCGAACCGATTTCGCTGCGCCGCCTCGACGCCCGTCCGATCGCCACGCTGTCGATCGAGGCGCAGGAGCGCCACGAGCGCCGCGAAAAGGTCTATCGCGACGAATGACGCGTGCGCCGCGCGCTTCACAGGATCAGGAAGGCCGGGCTGAACGCCCGGCCTTTTTTCATGTCGCGGCGCCCAGTAAGGGGATCGCGTTCTGAAGCATGGTCAGCCTGACTGCGCCGGGCAGCGCCACGGCCTCGCCATCCAGCGCCATGACCAGCGGATGACGGCCGTCCACATCCAGCGCCGGCACGTTGAACGAACGGATCGTCGTCTCCCGCCGCCAGCTGTCGGTGAACATGGCGCGTATCGCCAGCCAGGCCAGCGCCAGCCAGCCCTCCGGCGACGCGGCGGCGCAATCGAACGAGGCCGGGTT
>CAZBPO010000015.1:22459-23826 GCA_964493795.1 uncultured Flavobacteriaceae bacterium | reverse complement strand
TCGCGGAGGCGCAACCCGCCGCTGTGGGGCTGTTTGCGACGGCGCGTATCGCGCTGCGTGAGCGGACCGGCCTGTTGCTGCCGCGCACGGCCTTGCAGGTGGACGAGGAAGGCGCGTTCGTCTGGCGCATCGACGACGATGACCGCGTGCGGCGCATGGCGGTGGACGTCGTTCTTCTGGATGACGACGAGCTTCTGGTCCGCGACGCGCCCGCCGAGGTGCGCGTGGTCGCGAGGGCGGGCGCTTTCGTCAAAGAGGGCGACGCGGTGCGCGTGGCGGAGGGCGACTAGTGGCCGGCAGAACAAGCCTGTCGACCTGGGCGATCCATAACCCGATCCCGCCGCTGGTGCTGTTTGTGGTGCTGACGCTCGCGGGGCTGGTGGCGTATTTCCGACTTCCCGTCGCCAACATGCCGGCGGTCGAAATTCCGGTCGTCAGCGTTACGGTCGCCCGGCCGGGCGCTACGGCGAGCGAGATCGAGACGCAGATCACCGCCAGGATCGAGGCGGCGTTGGCCGGCCTGCCGGGCATCAGACACGTGACCTCGACCATCGCCGAAGGGTCGTCGGAGAGCGTCGCGGAGTTCGCGATCGACACGGATGTCGATCGCGCGGTCAGCGATGTCCGTGATGCGGTCGCCGGCATCCGCGACCGGCTGCCCGCAGCCGTCTCAGAGCCGATCGTGCGCCGCGTCGAGATGGATGGCGGCGCCATCCTCTCCTACGTGCTGGAAGCTCCTGAAATGAGCCGGGAGGACGCGAGCTGGTTCGTCGACGACGTGCTGAGCCGGGAGCTGATGAGCGTGGGCGGCGTCGCGTCCGTCCAGCGGCTCGGCGGCGCCGATCGTGAGATCGCCGTCGCCCTGGACCCGATGAAGCTTGCCGCCTTCGGCGCGTCGGCGGCGGATGTGAGCCGCGCGCTGGCGACATCCAGTATCGACCTGCCGGGCGGACGCATCGTGATCTCGGGCACCGAGTTCGCCGTGCGGACGCTGGGCGGCGCACGCTCGCTGGATGAATTGCGGGGTATGCGCATCTCCTTTCCGGGCGGGGCGGATGTGCGGCTGGGCGATTTGGGGACCGTGAGCGACGGCGAAGCCGAAGCGCGTAGCGTGACGCGCCTGGATGGACGGCCGGTCATCGTCGTCCAGATATTCCGCAGCAAGGGAGCGAGCGACGTCGCCGTCGCCCGGGGCGTCGAGCAGAAACTCGATCATCTGGCCGTCGCGCACGGCGACATCCGGTTTCGCCAGCTGTTTTCGCTCGTCGCGTTCACGCAGGCGAGCTTCGAGGCGACGATCACGAACTTTCTGGAAGGCGCGGCCCTGACCGTTCTGGTCATCTTCCTGTTTCTGCGGGACAGGCGAG
>CAZBPO010000015.1:0-22449 GCA_964493795.1 uncultured Flavobacteriaceae bacterium | reverse complement strand
CCATCATCGTCGCCGCGGCGATCCCGCTTTCGATCATACCGACCTTTCTGGTGATGTACTGGCTAGGGTTCACGCTCAACACCGTGACCTTGCTGGCGATTTCTCTGGTGACCGGCGTTCTGGTGGACGACGCGATCGTCGAGATCGAGAATATCCATCGTCATATGCGCGAGGGCCGCTCGCCTTTCGGCGCGGCCATATCCGCAGCCGACGAGATCGGGCTTGCGGTGGTCGCAACCTCGCTGGTCATCTGCGCGGTCTTCGTGCCGGTCAGCCTGATGCCTGGAATGTCAGGCCAGTTCTTCATCCAGTTCGGGCTGACGGTTGCGGTCGCGGCTCTGTTCTCGCTGATGGTGGCGCGGCTTCTGACGCCGATGCTCGCCGCCTATCTGCTGAAGCCGCCCCGGCGGGCGGAGAGGCCGCCGCACTGGCTGTCCCGCTACCGGCGTCTTGTGGAATGGACGCTGGACAACCGGTTGAAGACGCTTGGTCTGGCGGCGGCCAGCATGATCGTGTCGTTCGGAATGATCCCGTTCCTGTCGGCGGGCTTCATTCCCTATGAGGACGTCTCGCAATCCCGCGTCATACTGGAGTTGCCGCGCGGCGCGACGTTGGCCGAGACGGACGCCGCCGCCGCAAAAGCGGCGGAGATCCTGAAGGCGCAGCCGGAGGTCGGGCTCGTTCTGGCCCATGCCGGCGATGGGACGATCAACATCGCGAGCCTGGACGTCAAACTATCGCCGCCGGGCGCGCGCGACGTGGATCAGCGCGCCTTCGAAGCCCGCGTCCTGCCGCTGCTGCAAGCCCTGCCCGACATGCGCGTGTCGTTCGCGAACGCGTCGGGCGAAGCGGATGTCGCGATCACGCTGGTCGGGGATGACGGCGCGGCGCTGGCGGCCGCCGCCGCTTCGCTGGAGCGCGCGATGCGCGCCATGCCGGATCTCGTCGGCGTTGCGACGACGGCCCCCGTGAGCCAGCCGGAGATCGCCGTGACGCCGGACTTCGCGAAAGCGGCTGCGTTGGGCATTTCGGCGGAAGCGATCAGCGACGCCATCATGGTAGCGACGATTGGCGACCGCGACGCCGCGCTGGCCATGTTTACGGTCGGCGACCGTCAAATCCCGATCCGCGTGCGCCTGCCCCCGGACATGGCGCAGCCGCTGGAAACGCTGCGCACGCTGAAGCTGCCGACGGCGTCTGGTGGCAGCGTGCCGCTGTCGGCGGTCGCGCAGCTTTCCTTCGCGGCCGGGCCGACGCTCATCGAGCGATATGACCGCAGACGCCAGATCACCGTCTCGGCGAATCTCGACGGCGTGGCGCTGGGGGCGGCGCTGGAGAAGATCGCCGCGCTGCCGGCGATGACCGGACTGCCCGCTTCCGTCAGCGTGCAGAATACGGGCGACGCCGAAGCCATGGGCGAATTGTTCGGCAGTTTCGCCGAAGCGATCGGCATGGGGCTTTTGCTGGTCTATGCGATTCAGGTTCTGCTCTACAAAGACTGGCTTCAGCCCCTGACGCGCATGGTGGCGTTGCCCCTTTCGATCGGCGGGGCGTTCGTTCTGCTGCTTGCGACGGGCACGGATTTCTCGATGCCGGTTCTGATCGGCATTCTGATGCTGATGGGAATCGCCGACAAGAATTCGATCCTTCTGGTCGATCACATGATCGATCTGGCCGGACGGGGGCTCGCCCGGCGCGAGGCGATCGTCAACGCATGCCTGGTGCGCGCCCGGCCGATCATCATGACCTCTCTCGCCATGCTGGCGGGCATGGCCCCGATCGCGCTGGGCTTGGGCCAGGATTCGGCCTTTCGCGCGCCCATGGCCATTGCGGTGATGGGCGGGCTGGTTTCGTCGACGGCGCTGAGCCTCATCTTCGTGCCGATGATGTTTTCCTATGTCAGCGACATCGCGGATTGGTTTAGACGGCGCGCCGGGTGGCTTCCGGGATAGGAGAGCCGCCAGCGGATCGGCCGGCACGCCGGTCGACCCGGTCTTCGTTCAGTTCGTCACGGCAGCGACCGATCACCGGATCGACTTGCTTCCGGCGCGGGGGCGGGGCGGCGAAATTACGGATGCGATCCGCGCGGTTTGGTCTGCCGCTTTCGGACCGGTAGGATCGCGTGATGCAGAACCTGCCGCACTTTGACGTGTTCGACGGCGATGGCCCGCCGCTTTTGCTGGTGCACGGCTTCCTGTCCAGCAGGGCGCAATGGCGGCCGAACCTGGCGGCGTTGCGACAGGTGGCGCGCCCGGTCGTGCTCGAGCTGTTCGGGCATGGGCGCTCGCCCGCGCCGGAACAGGCGGACGACTATTCGGTCGCCAGCTACATGGATGCGTTCGAGACCATCCGCAAACGGCTGGGCGTCGAACGATGGCTGGTGTGCGGACAATCTTTCGGGGCGGGCCTGACGCTGCGCTATGCGCTGGAGCATCCGGGACGGGTGGCCGGCCAGGTCTTCACGAACTCGGTTTCCGCGCTGTCTCCGCCCGGCCGCATGTCGGCCGCCGCCGGGGACACCGAAGCGCGCGCCGCCGCGCTGGAGACGGGCGGGATCGCGGCGGTGGAGGCGCTGCCCTTTCACCCGCGACACGCTAAACGTTTCGACGCGGCGGTGAAGGCCGAGATGCTGGACGACGCGTCGCGCATCTCGCCGCGCGGGATTGCGAATGCGCTGCGCTTCACCGCGCCGGGCCTTTCCGTCGCGCCGGACTTCGCGCGGACCTCGGCGCCTACGCTGTTGGTCAATGGTGTATGGGAGAAGAGTTTTCAGCCTTTGCGCGTCTGGGCGGCCGGGGCGCTGCCCGCGCTTGTCGTCCGTGACGTCGAGGGGGGCCATTCGGTGAATCTGGAGGCCCCGGCCGCGTTCGATGCGGCGGTCGCCGACTTCATCCGTTCGCTTCCTGCGGGATCGTGACGATCGGCTTGCCGAAATTCTCGCCGGTGAAGAGGCTGATGAAGGCGCGCGGGGCGGCTTCGATGCCTTCGTGGAAGGTTTCGCGCGTCTTCACCTCGCCCGATGAAATCCACCCCGTCATGCTTCGGGTGAAGTCGGGTAGGAGGTCCATGTGGTCGGCGGTGCGGAAGCCCTCGATCCTGAGGCTTTTGCCGACGATAAGCGCCAGATTGGAAGGCCCCGGAATCGGCGTCACGGCGTTATAGCCGCTGATCATGCCGCACACGGCGATCCGCGCGTAGGGCTTTGCGGCGGCGAGCGCCGCCTGGAGATGCGCGCCGCCGACATTCTCGAAATAGACGTCGATGCCTTCCGGGGCGGCGCGCAGCAGCGCGGCGGTCAGGTCGCTTTCGGCCTTGTAGTCGATCGCGACGTCGACGCCGATCTCGGTGAGGTAGCCGGTTTTGGCCGGGCCGCCGGCGCTGCCGACGACGCGTGCGCCCAAGAGGCGCGCCAGCTGGCAGGCGACCGCGCCGACCGCGCCGCTGGCCGCCGATACGAAGACGGTTTCGCCCGGCTTCACGCCGGCGATGCGGGTGAGGCCGGCCCAGGCGCTGAGCCCCGGCACGCCGGCAGCCGAAATGAAGTGATGCGGCGAGAGGCCGGCCGGGTCGATTTTCTCAAGGCTTTCGGGCGGCGCGTCGAAAGCTTCGCGCCATCCGGCCATCGAGCGCACGATGTCGCCCGCCGCGAAGCCGGCGGCGTTGGACTGCACCACGCGGCCCATGGCGCGGCCGGGAACGGGTTCGTCCAGCGCGAACGGCGCGGCGTAGGAGGGGCCGTCCATCATCCGCCCCCGCATATAGGGATCGGTCGAGACGAACAGGTTGCGCACGCGGACCCGTCCGTCGGTCAGCGCGCCGAGATCGCGCGTTGCGGCGGCGAAGTCGCTCTCTTTGGGCATGCCGACCGGACGCTGTTTCAGTCTGATTTCGCGCGACTGCATGGTGGTCGTGTCCTCGTCAGCCCGGTAGAAGCCCGTAAAGGGTCATAGCGACGAAGGTGGCCGTCGCGAAGCCCAGGAGGCCGCAGAGAATGCCGGGCGTGATCAGCGAGCGCCGGCCGAACGAGGCCGCCATCGCCGCCGCGGTCGTCGGTCCGGCGACCCCGGCGATCGAGCCGATCAGCGTCTCGGAAAGGCCTGCGCCCATGAGGCGCGCGGCGCCGAACAGCAGCACCATATGCACCACGATCGCCAGGGCGATGAAAAGCGCCATGAACAGCGCGACTTCGCCGAACGTCGCCAGATCGACATCGACGCCGATCGTCGCGAAGAACAGATACATCAGCATGGTGCCGATCTCGCGGTCTCCGCTGAGCCTGGCGACCTGCCGCGGGGCCAGATTGGCGACCAGCAGGGCGACCAGCGTCACCACGATGATCAGATACTGGACACCGTCAAAGTAGTTCAGAACCGCTGCGCTGCAGGCATAGGCGACGACAGCCATCGCCAGCACCGTCGCGAGATGGAGCGCCTCGACGCGGGCGGGCCGGGGCTCTTCGTCGGGCGCGGCGATCGCCGACTGGTCGCATTCGGGCGCATCGGCGGCGATGTCGCTGCGGCGCTCGGGCAGAAAGCGGTTCATCGCGGGGCTGGAATTCAGCAGGCCCGTCATCATCAGGTAGAGCGTCATGACGGGCGCGCCGCCGGCGAGCATGGCGGTCAACACGGTGCTGTCCAGCTGCACGGCGCTGGCGACCGCGATGACGTTCACCGTGCCGCCGACGAGATTGGCGGTCTGCACCGCCGCGATCTTGGCGATCTCGGGCACAGGCACAATAAGGAAGGCGACGATGATGCCGACGACCGCCGCGGCGGCGCCGATCAGGTAGAGCGTCAGCATCGTGCCGGTTTCGCGCAGAATCTGGCGGATATTGGCGCGCAGCAGCAGCAGGAAGACGCCGACCGGCACAGCGAAGCGCGCGATCTCGCCATAGGCCGCTGACTTGTGCGGCAGGATGTCGAAATTGGTCAGGGCGACCGCACCGACCAGCATGATCGCAGGGCCGGGCAGGATCTTGCCGACCTTCGTGCGTTCAAGCGCAAGCGCGAACGCCAGCAGCGTCAGCAGAACGGCGACGATCATCGTGAATTCGGTCGCGCCGATCATCGCACAGCCTCCTTGATGACGCCGCGCGCCGCCAGATCGTCGATTTCCGCCGTGTCGAAGCCCGCGCCCATGAGGGTCTCGCGGGTGTGATCGCCAAGCCCCGGCCCGGCGCTCACGACCGCCCCGGGGGTGCCGGTCATCTTGATCGGCACGCCGACGACGATCATGCCGCGCGCCGCGAAGTGCGGGTCGCGGACGATCTCGTCGGCGGCATAGACCGGGCCAAAGGGCACTTTTCCGCCCAGCCGTGCGGCGAGTTCAGCCTTGGTGAACGCACTCGTATGCGCGCCGATGCGCGCGATCGCCGCGGCCCGGTTCTCGACGCGGGAGTTGGCGTCGCAGGTCAACGGATCGCTGAGGAGCGATTCTGCGTCGATCGCCTCGCAGAAGAGTTTGAAGAAGGTATCGGTCGTGCAGGCGAGCGAGACGTGCCCATCGCGGGCCGGGAATATGCCGAACGGCACGATGAAGGGGTGATGGCTTCCCTCCGGTTCCGCGACGAAGCCGCCGAAATAGTATTGCTGAACGATCCGTTCGCTCACGCCCAGGATGCAGTCGAGCATCGAAACGTCGATGAACTGGCCAGTTCCGGTCTCCCGCGCTCGCATGACCGCGCTGAGAATGCCGATCGCCATGTAGAGGCCGGGAATGGCGTCGCCAATTCCCGGGCCGACCTTGGTCGGATGGCCGATGTCGGGGCCGGTAACGCCGGCTAGCCCACCCATGGCCTGCGCGGTGACGTCGAATGCGGGCCAGTCGGCATAGGGGCTGCGCCCGGTGCGCGGATCGCCGAAGCCGCGAAGCGCGGCATAGACGAGCTTTGGATTCTCGGCCGCCAGCGTTTCATAGGAAAGGCCGAGCCGGTCCATGACGCCGGCCCGGAAGTTCTCTGCCACCACGTCGAAGTGTTTGACGAGGCGTTTGACCGCAGCGACGCCGTCGGCGGTCTTCAAGTCGATGACCAGCGACTTCTTGTTGCGGTTGATGGAATGAAAATAGCCTGAGTGGGCGCGCGCCGTGTCGCTTGGATGGAATGTTTCGGCGCGGCGAGTTCCATCGCCGTCGGGGGCTTCGAGCTTGACGACGTCCGCGCCCAGATCGGCGAGAACCTGCGTGCCGAAGGGGCCGGCCATCGCCTGTGTGCAATCGAGGACTCGCATGCCCTGCAACGGCCCGAAAGGCCGCGCCGCAGCGGACGCTTGCCGCGCTTCAACCAAAACAATTCCTCCCGGCGTCCGTTCATCGGCGCGGCTTTGTTGCCGGCATGAGACAGCCCAGTGGGCGTTTGTATCAACCGCATTCTCGCGATAGGGCTGTAGATGTCGGCCCATATTACGGATGTGATAGACAGATGAGCGCCACCCATCACCGTTCGATCAAGTCCGCCGAGCGGACGCTGGCTTTGCTGGAGCTGTTTTCCAAAGTGCAGAGGTCGCTCACCGTGGGCGAGGTTTCGCGCGAGCTCGCGATTCCCCAGCCGAGCGCCAGTATGCTGGTGCGGAACCTCACCCAGCTTGGCTATCTCGATCATGACCGGACGCTCAGAACCTATTCGCCCAGTATCCGCGTCGCGCTTCTGGGCAGCTGGATCGACCGGCGCTTCGGAGAGGCGCACTCGCTCGAGCAACGGCTCGATGTGTTGCAGCGCAAAGTCAGAATGACCGCCTATATCGCCATCCAGAACGGCCCGACCGCGCAGTATGTCATGTCTCAGGAGGCTCGCTCCCCCGATGGTCTGAATATCGCGTCCGGGCAGTACAGATCGCTGACCTGTTCGGCGCCGGGGCGCGTGTTGATGGCGTTGAAAAGCGACGCTGAGATCGCGGCCTGGGTCAGGCGTTGCAATGCCGAAGCGACCGAGGACCGCTTTCGGGTGAAGCTGCGTGAATTTATGAAGATCATCGAGAAGATCCGGCGCGACGGATATGCCGAGACGGACGGCGATCAGACGCCGGGACTGGGCGCTTATGCGATGGTGTTTCCGTCGCCGATCGGCGACGCGCCGCTCGCGGTTGGGGCCGGAGGGCCGATGCGTGTGGTAAGCAAGCGCCGGGAGGCCATTCTCGATGCATTGAAGCAGTTTCGTGGAGCGTTCGTGCGTCAGGCCGGTTGATGCCATCACATCCGTAATGCTTGCCGGGCCGCGATTTCCTCGCGCCCTTTCGATCCGCATCATCGGCCACGGCGCTGCGGCGTCCAACGAGGCGGAACGAGGAAACGCATGGCGGACGAGACGGCGGAGCCCGACAAGGGACGGGCGAGCGCGACGAACTGGTGGAAAGTCGGCCCCAAAGGCGCGCTCGCGCTTCTGCTTTTGTGTTACGCGGTCAACTTCGCCGACCGCACCATCGTCAACACGGTCGGCGAAGCCATCAAGGACGACCTGAGGCTGAGCGATACGCAGCTTGGCCTGCTGGGCGGCCTGGCGTTCGCGCTGTTCTACGCGACGATGGGGATTCCGATCGCCCGGCTGGCCGAGCGGGTGAGCCGGGTGAACATCATCGCGATCTCGGTCGCGTTCTGGTCGGGCATGACTGCCCTTTGCGCCGCGGCCGGCTCGTATACCCAGCTTTTGCTGGCGCGCATGGGCGTAGGCATCGGCGAGGCGGGCCTGTCGCCGGCCGCACAGTCGCTGATCGCCGACTACTATCCGCCCAAGAAACGCTCGACCGCCGTGTCGATCTACTATGTGGGCATTCCTCTGGGCGTTTTCGGGGGCGCGGTCGCGACCGGCCTGATCGCCGACGCATGGGGCTGGCGCGCAGCGTTCCTGATCCTGGGGTTGCCGGGCCTGCTGCTGGCCATCGCGGTCAAGATATTGCTGCCGGAACCCCAGCGCGGCGTGCATGACCCCGCCCACGCCGCAGAGACGACCGCGCCGCCGCTGAAAGCCGTTATCGCGCGCTTGTGGGGCAATCCGATCCTCAGGCATGTCGTGATCGCCAATACGCTGGCGGGGTTCGCGGGCTATGCGATCGGCCAGTTCCTGCATCCGCTGTTCGTGCGGCAGTTCGGTATGTCCTACGCGGACGGCGCGTTTCTCTTCGGTACGCTGGCGGCGCTGTCGGCGGGCCTGGGTAGCCCGATCGGCGGGATGGTCGCCGACTGGGCGGCCCGGCGCGACGAGCGGTGGCTTGCGTGGATTTCGGCGATCGGTCTGATCGCGGCCGGCCCGTTCTATCTGATCGCGGTATTCCAGAGCAGCTGGGTCATCATGGCGGTCCTGCTGTTCATCCCCGGCTTCCTCAACAATATGAGCAACGGCCCGACATTCGCGCTGATCCACAACGACATCTCGCCACGCATGCGTGCGACGGCGATCTCGATCGTGATCTTCATGTCGGCGATGATCGGCGCAGGGCTGGGTCCGCTGTTGACCGGCCTGGCCAGCGATCTGTTCGCCGCCGGGTTCTATGAAGGCGTAGGAACCTTCCGCGAGGCGTGCCCGGGTGGGCGGGCGCCGGAGGGAGCGGCGCTTGACGCCGTGACCGCGTGCCGGGCTGCGTCCGGCGCGGGGGTGCAGTCAGCGCTGGCGGTGATCGGCTTCGTCTTCGCCTGGGCCGGTATCCACTTCCTGATCGTCGCGCGCCATATGCGGAAGGTCTGACTCATGCCTGCTCGTCTCGCAGGCCGCCTGGAGCTGCCGGTCATCGTGGCGCCGATGTTTCTGGTCTCCAGCCCCGCGCTGGTGATCGCGGTCTGCGCTGAGGGACTGGTCGGCAGCTTTCCCGCCCACGCGACCCGCACGCGCGATGTGTTCGAAGCCTGGCTCGATGAAATCGAAGCCGGGCTCGCCGCAATCAGAAGCGCCGACCCGGGCCGGATCGTCGCGCCCTATGCGGTGAATCTGGTAACGCACGACACCAATCCGCGCATGCAGGGCGATCTGGAGGTGTGCGTGCGGCGGCGCGTGCCGATCGTGCTGACCTCGAAGAGCGCGCCGCGCGACGTCGTCGCTGCGGTGCGTGGGGATGGCGGCCTGGGCATCCACGACATCGCGACGCGCCGTCACGCGGAGAAGGCGGTCGAGGCGGGCGTGGACGGCCTGATCCTGGTGACCCAGGGGGCCGGCGGCCATACCGGCTCGATCGGGCCGTTCGGCCTGATCAACGAGGTCCGGCAGATATTCGATGGACCTCTGGTGCTGGCGGGCGGCATGAGCACGGGCCGCGACGTGCTGGCCGCCGAGGCTATGGGCGCGGATTTCGCCTATATGGGCACGCGGTTCATCGCCACGCCGGAATCGATCGCCAGCGACGCCTACAAGGCCGCCATCCTGAAAGCCGACGCGGCGGGCCTGTTCTACAGCGCGTCGGTGGACGGCGCACCGGTGAACTGGTTGACGGACAGCCTGATCGCCGCCGGGATAGATCTGGACGTGCTGGCCGTGACGCCGCGCGGCAAGGTGCGCAAGGCCAGTGAAACCAGCAAAAGCTGGCGCGATCTGTGGTCAGCCGGGCACGGCGTCGGCAATGTGCAGGCGATCGAACCGGCGGCGGAAATCTGCCGGCGGCTGAAAGCCGAATACAGGGCGGCGCGGTCCGCATTCGCGGCGCGCATCGCCGGCCAGCGTTAGGGCCGCGTCGGTTTGCCGAGCAGGACATCGGAAATGATGCGCTGCTGAATCTCGGACGTGCCCTCGAAGATCTTGGTCAGGCGGGCGTCGCGCCAGTAGCGCTCGATCGGGTGCAGGGTCGTGTAGCCCGCGCCGCCCAGGATTTGCAGCGCCTCGCTGGTTACGCGTTCCGACATCTCGGACGCGAAATACTTGACCATCGACGTCTCGGCCGAAGCGGGGCGTCCGGCGTCGATCTCGGCGCAGGTGTGATACATCAGCTGGCGCGCCGCCTCGATCTCGGTCGCCATAGTGGCGATCTTGAAGCGGATGGCCTGGAAATCGGTGATCGGCCGCCCGAACTGGACGCGTTCGCGCGCGTAGGCGACGGCGTGATCGAGCGCCGCCTGGGCGAGTCCGATCGAGCGCGCTGCGGTATGCGCGCGCGCAAGGCCGAGGCTGGCGGCCGCCGCCTGAAAGGCGCGCCCGGGCGCTGCGGCGGCGTGATCGAAGGCCGGAGCGCGGACGCCGTCGAAACGCAGCTCCCATGTTTTCCAGCCGAAATAGCCGATCTTGGGTATCGGCGCGCCCGTGACGCCGGGGGGCAGTTCGCCCTTCGGCTTCTCGACGGCGACAGACACCGTGCCGGCCTTTCCGTCCGGCGCGGCCGGATCGTCGATCCGGCAGAGAACCTGGATGAAGTCGGCCCCGTCGGCGAAGGTGCACCAGTATTTGTTGCCGGTGATGACCCACTCGTCGCCGTCGCGGCGCGCGCGGCAGGCGACGCTGGAGAGGTCTGAGCCGGTCTGTGGTTCGGACAATGCCGCCGCGCCGAGATAGCGCCCGCGCGCCATCGCCTCGATCTTCGCGCGGCGTTCATCGCCGACGCCGGGAACCGCGCGGTAGAAGCCGTTGCCGCGCGCGATGATGCTGGCGACGCTCATCCAGCCGCGCGCCAGCTCCTCCGCGACGATGCAATACTCGAACGCGCCGAGGCCCAGCCCGCCCTGATCGGAGGGAATGAGAATCCCGAAAAAGCCGAGATCGCCCATCTGTTCGATCAGGTCGCGCGGGATGTCGCCCTTTTCGGGATCCAGCCGGTTTGCGGTGGGCGTGACGACATCGCGCGCGAAGGCGCGCGCGGTGTCGCGCATCAGGACGCGTTCGTCGGTCCAGTAGGGCGAGCCGTTCATCGGGGGGGGCGCTCACATTCCGTAGAGATCGGCCTTGTTCAGCGTGTTGCGCACAAGGCGCAGCACCGCGACGTCGATCATGACGCCGTCGACCTGGACGGCTCCGAGGCCCTTGGCCTCTGCGTCGTAATATGCCTCGGCCATCTTTCGGGCGCGGGCGACTTCGTCGGCGCTGGGCGAGAAGACATCGAGCGCCGGCGCGATCTGCGACGGGTGGATCGCCCACTTGCCGACCATTCCGAGCGACCGGGCCCTCAGGGCTTCGGTGCGATAGCCGTCCTCGTTCCTGAAATTGGCGTAAGGCCCGTCGATCGCGTCGACGCCGGCGGCGCGCGCGGCCATGGTGATGCGGAAGCGGGCGAAGTGGAAGATGTCGCCGGGATAGGAGCCCGTCTCGCCGATATCCTTGGTGTCGATGCCCTGAGAGCCCGAATAGTCGCCCATGCCGAAGATCAGGGCCTCCATGCGGGGCGTGCAGGTGGCGATCGCTTCGACGTTCTGGAGCGCCTGGACCTCCTCAATGAGCACCTCGATCCCGATCCGGCGCTCCAGTTTCAGCTTCTTCTCCAGCTGATTGAGCATGGAATCGAGGAAAAGCACGTCGGCGGCGGTGTAGGGCTTGGTCAGCATGATGGTGTCGAGATTGGCGCCGGCCTTCTCGACGATCTCGATGATGTCGCCGTGGCACCATTCGGTCGTCACGTCGTTGATCCGCACGCAGCGGGTCTTCTTGCCCCAGTCGAGATTGTTGAGCGCCCAGGCGATTTTCGAGCGCGCCTCGACCTTCGCGGAAGGCGCGACGGCGTCTTCAAGATCGCAAAAGACGTGATCGGCGGCGGACTCCGCCCCTTTCTGCAGCATCTTCTCGCTGCTGCCCGGCACCGAAAGCTGCGAGCGGCGGGCGCGTTTGGGGCGATTGGTCATGTCGTTCTCCTCAAGTGGCGGCGATGGCCGCTCGTTTTTCGATCAGGGACTCGATTTCGGCTTCGCTCAGCCCGGCTTCGCGCAGGCGGGCGATCGTGTCTTCGCCGAGCAGCGGCGCGCGCCGGCGCACGCCGCCGGGCGTGCGGGTCATCTTGACGGGCACGCCCGCGACGCGGATCGGCCGCGCTCCGGGCTGTTCTACGGCCACGATCATTTCGCGCGCCGCGAAATGCGGGTCGGCTTCGATTTCGGCGATGTTCATGACGGGCCCGAACGGAATGCGGCCGCCCAGGCGCCCCATCAGATCGGCCTTGGTGAACCTGGCTGTGCGCGCGCCCAGCTCGACGATCAATGCGGCGCGGTTGAGGTCGCGCGCCTCGCGCGTGGCGAACCGGCTGTCCGCCCGCAATTCGGGCGCGTCCAACGCCTCGCACAGCGTCTCGAAGAAGGCCTGCTGCTGGGCCGCGATGGTGATGAAGCCGTCGGCCGCCGGAAACATGCCGAACGGCGCGATGAAAGGGTGATGGTTGCCTTCAGGCCCAGGCGTCTGGCCCTGAACGGAATGCTGATAGACCATGCGTTCGCAGACGGCGAGGATCGCGTCGGCCATCGCGACATCGACGAACTGGCCTTCCCCCGTCCGGCGCGCGTGATGCACGGCGGCGAGAACGCCGAAGGCGAGCAACATGCCGGGCACGATATCGCCGACGCCCGGGCCGACTTTGGTCGGCGTCGCGGCGTCGGGCCCGGTGATCGCCATGATGCCGCCCATAGCCTGCGCCACGACGTCGAAGGCAGGCCAGTCGACATAGGGTGACGTGCCGGTGCGCTTGTCGCCGAATCCCCGCAGCGCCCCATAGACGATGCGCGGATTGACCTCGCGCAGAACTTCATAGCCGAGGCCAAGGCGCTCCATGACGCCGGCCCGGAAGTTCTCGACGACCGCGTCGGCGCCCGCGACCATGGCGAGAAACGCGTCGCGGCCTTCCGGTTGTTTCAGGTCGAGGCAGACGCTGCGCTTGTTGCGGTCGACGCTTTGAAAGTAGCCGCCGAGCGCCTTCGTCTCGTCGTCCGGGCGATAAGGCCCCGCCTGCCGGGTCATATCCCCGGCGGGCGGCTCGATCTTCACGACGTCGGCGCCATGATCGGCGAGCATCATGGTGCCGTAGGGCCCCGCCAGCATCTGCGTCAGGTCGATCACGCGTATGTCGCTGAGAGCCCCGAAGGGCTCAGACGGTGATCTCACTTGTCGCCCCAATGGCTGCGGCGCTTTATGAGGGCCTTGCGCTCGACCTGGGCGACAAGCTCGTCGTGCTGGTTCACGCCGTAGTGGCGAAAGACGACGATGCCCGCGTCTTCCCGCTCGGACTCAGCCTTCGAAAGCACTTCGCTGTAGGCGTAGAGCGTGTCTCCGTGCGTGACCGGCTTGGACAGCTTGATGTTGTCGAGGCCAAGCTCGGCGAGCGCGTTCTCGACCGTGTCCTGCGAGGAAAGCCCCAGAACCATCGAGAAATTCACGCCGCCATAGGAGAGGATATGTCCCCAGGGTGAGGACGCCATGGCGTGCTCGTTGAAGTGCCCGTGCGAGGTGTTCATCACCATGTTGGTGATCAGCACGTTCTCGAGCGGCGTTATGGTTTTGCCGCGCGCGTGCTTCATGACGGCGCCGACTTCGAAATCCTCGAAATAGTTGTCGTTTCCCGACAACGCAGAGAGCTTGGTCATCGGGCGGCTCCTTCCGGGTTGCGCAGACGGACGATATTGGAGCGGCGGAAGCCGACGATGCGCTCTCCGGCGCTGTCGAAGCCTTCGGTGCGCCAGGTCACGATCCCGTTCTTGGGGTCGCTCGACGACAGGCGCTTCTCGAGCGTCTCCGTTTTGGCGATCACCGTGGTGCCTGGATAGATCGGCCGGTCATAGACGAGGTCATAGACGCCGAGGAACGGGCCGCCGATCTCGCTGCAGTCCTCGACGCTCAGGCCGAGCACGACGTTGAAGAGCAGCTGCGGATTGACGACAATGTCGGGGTGGCCGTGGGCCTTGGCATAGTCGCGATTGTAGTAGAGCGCGTTGAACGACAGCGTCAAAGTCGAGAAGAGCGTCGTGTCGCTTTCGTGGATCGTACGCCCCCAGTGATGGGTGAAAGTCTGGCCGACTTCGAAATCCTCGTACAGGCGGCCCTTGGGTCTGGGCACCGCGCGTGCCCTGAAGTCTGTGGACATGTCTTTTCCTCCGGACTTGAAGTCATGCCTTCGTAAGCGCCGGGCCCGCAATCGTAAGCAGGGGTGCGGTCTTTCTCTATTACATATGTGATGTCGGCGGCGCGGTCGGCGCGCTAGTATTCGGGCCGATGTCAAACTTCAGGATCGCGCAGTGTCCGGTATCACTCATGCCCTAGCCGAACGCATCGCCGCCCAGCGGCTGGAAGACGCGCCCGAAGCCGCCATCCGGGTGGCGACCCAATGCTTGCTCGATTGGATAGGCGTGGCGATCGCGGCGCGGGACGAGCCACTTGTCCGCATTCTCATAGAAGACGCCGTCGAGGACGGTGGGCATGGCGACGTGACTGTGATCGGCTCGGATGCGCGCCTGACGCCTCTTCAGGCGGCCATGGTCAACGGCGCGATGGGCCATGCACTCGACTATGACGATGTGATCTTCATGGGTCACCCGACGGCGCCGGTGGCGCCTGCGGTGTTCGCAGCCGCGGAACGCAGGCGCTCGACAGGCGCGGACATGCTGGCGGCCTTTATCGCCGGATTTGAGACCGAATGCCGTGTCGCCAGGTTCGTGGGGCCGTCGCACTACGCCCGCGGATGGCACAGTACCGGGACATTCGGAACGTTCGGCGCGGCGGCGGCGGCCGGCCATCTCTATCGGCTTTCCGCCGGTCAGTTCCGGCACGCGTTCGGGCTCGCGGCGACCCAGGCCTCGGGTCTGAAGTCGATGTTCGGCACCATGGCCAAGCCATTCCACGCCGGGCACGCGGCCCGGGGCGGCCTCTTCGCCGCAAGGCTGGCGGGGCGCGGGTTTTCGGCGAACGAGGCGGCGATAGAAGCGGCGCAAGGCTTCGCCGATACGCAGTCTGACGCGACCCGGCCGGACGACGCGGCCGCCGAACCTCCGGGCGGCTATTTCCTTCCCGGCACGCTCTTCAAGTATCACGCGGCCTGCTATTTGACGCACTCGTCGATCGAGGCGGCGCAGGCGCTGCGGCGCGCGCATAATCTCGACCTGGACGCGATCGAGGCGATCGAGATCAGCGTCGATCCCGGCCATCTGAGCGTCTGCAACATCGCCGCGCCGCAGACGGGACTGGAATGCAAATTCTCGCTTTCGATGACGGCCGCCATGGCGCTGAAAGGCGAGGCGACGTCGGATGAGGCGCTTTACAGCGACGCGACGGCGCAGCGGCCGGACCTGATTTCGCTAAGCGAGCGTGTGAGCGTAACGCCGACATCGCGCGGCACGACAGCGCGGCTGACGCTGCGCCTCGCCGACGGATCGGTCCTGGACCGCACCGTCGACGTCGCGACACCGGAGCGCGATCTCGACGCGCAGCAGTCGAGGCTAGAGCAGAAATTCCGCGCGCTCGTCGCGCCTCGCATGGGCGACAAGCGCGCAGAGGCGATCATCGAAACGATCTCGTCGCTGCGCGATCTGAAAGATTCGCAATCGCTTTTCGCGCTGTTGCGCCGCGCCTGAAATTCCTTGTTCCTCCCAACTTGCAGACCAAGATTTGCGGTCTGCCTTTTTGCCTAGAATCCAGTTTACATATGTAATGGCGTATAGCCGCCCTCTTCCGTGCTGAGTTTCCGGCGCTAAGACTCCACGCCAACGTTACAGCGGCACAAGCCGCGAGCAGTAAGGGAGCGACAATGATCGGGGATAGCGCGGAGCGCCGCTGGCGTTCGTTGATGTTTGCTGTGTCTGCAGCAGCCTTGTTGTCGGGCCATGCGATGGCACAGACCCCGGCGGAGGAAGCGGCGGAAGTCGCCGACGAGGCGGAAGGCTCCGAAGACGTCGTCGTGACCGGTTCGTACATTCGCGGCACGCCAGAAGACGCCGCGCTTCCCGTCGATGTGATCACCGCCAACGAGCTGGAGATGCAGGGCGCGCCCAGCGTTCTTGAGCTGGTGAAGTCTCTGCCCGTCAGCAACGGCGTGCTGGGCGACACCAACCAGTTCGACTCCCGAGCCCAGGGCACCGAAGGAACGGGTTCGATCAATCTGCGCGGGCTGGGATCGGAGCGCACTCTCGTTCTGCTCAACAGCCGGCGGCTCGCCCCGAGCCCCATCGCCAATGGCGGCAGCGGCGTGGTCGACACCAATCTCATACCGCTGGCCGCGATCGGGCGTATCGAGATCCTCAAGGACGGCGCGGCCGCCACTTACGGGTCGGACGCGATCGGCGGCGTGGTGAACTTCATCACGAAAACCAACCAGGACGGGTTCAACGTTGCGGCCGACTATCGGTATGTTCCCGATTCCGACGGCGACGTGACCGCGTCGGTCTCGTGGGGGTGGGGGAATGAGCGCGCCAGCGTCTTCGTCGCCGGCGGCTATCAGTTTCGCAGCCAGTTGCTGGTGCTCGACCGCGACTTCGCGAACCCGACCTATCTTGAAAATCCCAATGGCGGCTACACGGCGGTGGGCAGCCCCGGTTCGTACGTTCCGCTTGGCCCGGGCAACACCGCGATCGGTCCGACGCAGCGCGACGTGAACTGTGCGTCGCTCGACGGTTTCGCCGGCTTCAGCGGCGCGACGCCCGTGTGCTATTCGCGCTCGACCCAGTTCGATAACCTGGTGGAGCAGGAAGAACGCTATCAGCTGTTCGCGAGCGCCACCTTCTCGATCACCGACAGCGTCGAGTTCTATCTGGAAGGCCTCTACTCGAAGACGCACATCCCTGACCGGCTGACCTCGCCTTCGCAGGCGCTGGTGCAGTTGCCGACCGTCGAGGCCGCCGCCGCGCCCAACCTCGCGAACCGGCTTTATGTGCCGATCACCAACCCGGGCTATGCATCCTATGTCGCCGCCAATCCCGGCATTTTCCCGGCCGGCACGACGGGCATACAGCTGGTCGCCTATCGCCCGTTCTTCCTGGGCGGCAACCCCCTCTTCGGCGGCACGGGCGGCAGCGCCGACGAGCGCAACTATGAGGGCATGCGCTTCACGACCGGCCTGAAAGGTGAGTTCGGCGGAGGCATCGGGTTCAACATCGCGCTGACCTATGCCGAGAACACCAACTCGGGCACGGCCTATGACGTGCTCATCAATCGGCTCCAGCTCGCCCTGCGCGGCCTCGGCGGTCCGAACTGCGACAGCGATCCGCTGACGCCGGGCATCCAGGGCACGCCAGGGGTGGGCGGCTGCTTGTGGTTCAACCCGTTCTCGACCGCGATGGAGAAGAACACGGCTACGGGGGCGACGAACCCCCAATACAACCCGGCCTACGCCAACTCCAACGAGGTCGCGGATTGGTTCTACAAGGAATATGAGCGCCGCAAGAAGACGACGCTGTTCGTCGTGGATGCAGTGTTCGACGGCGAAACCGGCTGGGAGCTCGGTGGCGGCAACGTGGCATGGGCGTTCGGCGGCCAATACCGTCGCGACACCTATGAAACGGAAGAGGCCGGGTTCTACGACACCGATCTCTACCCGTGCCTTGCGACGCCGGAGTTCAACGTGACGAACTGCGCGGCGCAGACCGGGCCGTACAGCTTCGTCGGCACCGCGCGCGGCAGCGACATGGCGGGCGACGTGTTCGCCTTGTTCGGCGAACTGAGCCTGCCGGTCACGGACGACTTCTCGATCCAGATCGCCGCGCGCTACGAGGACTATGGCGGCGGCGTCGGCGCGACGTTCGATCCCAAGATCTCGGCGCGCTGGCAGGCGTCGGATTGGCTGGTGCTGCGCGCCTCGGTCGGCACGACGTTCCGCGGTCCGCCGCGGTCGGCCGTGGACAGCAACGCCACCGTCAACCTGCAGCAGGTTCGGGGCGTCTTCCGCACCATCGATATCTACGGAAATCCCAACCTCGATCCGGAATCGGCGCTGGCGTACAATTTCGGCGCCATCGTAAAGAATGGTGGATTCAAGTTCTCGGTCGATTACTGGGCGTTCGATTTCGACAATCCGATCCTTGTAGAGCCGCTGGGTCCGATCGCGTCGGCGCTGTATCCCAGCAACACGACCGACCGCTGCTTCGACCCGGCTTATGCAGCGATCCGCGCGCGCTTCACCTTCCAGGATATCAACGGGAACGGCACCGACGACGACTGCGTCGCCGGGAACGTGGCGCGCGTCCGCCTCAACTACATCAACGGGACGCCGATCCGGACGAACGGCCTCGACTTCTCGGGCGAGTACAAGTGGGACGACGCGTTCGGCGGTCAGCTGACGATTGGCGGCAGCGCCACCTGGGTTCTGTCCTACAAGGTCGATCAGCTCACCGTCGATGGCGTTCTGGCTTCGTCTCCGTTCGACGCGGTCGGCAAGCTCAACTACCTGCTTGCGGCGCCGCCGCTTCCGGAATGGCGCGGGTCGGCCTTCGTCGAGTTCGCCACCGGGCCGCACACCATCCGTGCGACGGTGAACTATATCGACGGCTATGAGGACCAGCGCACCGCCATCTATGCGCCTTCGGTCAACTACAGCACCGACGGCACGCCGGTGGCGCTGCCGAATGGAAAGAACATCGGAAGCTTCGTTACGACGGACGTTACCTATCGGCTCGAGCTGCCCTACGATTCGACCCTGTATGCGTCGATCGACAATCTGTTCGACCAGGACCCGCCGTTCGTTCGGCTGAACCTCAGCTACGATCCGTTCACCGCGAATGGCCTGGGTCGCACGTTCAAGCTGGGTCTGCGCAGCCGGTTCTAGGCACGCCAGCCATATGGATCGTCAGGGCCGCCGGGTGACATCCGGCGGCCCTTTCGTTTGTTCAAGAGTTCGGCCGGCGGGGCGTCATTCCGGGCGGGTGCGAGGCAGGCCTGCGGGGGCGGTCAGGCTTGTGGCTCTCGCTTCATGGTCGTCCCGAACTCGCGTCGGGCGAAGCGCCAGACGTCGCCGTCGAACCGGTATCTGTCGAGATACTTGCCGATGACATACGGCGTGAGCTCGGGCGCCTGTGCGGCGCCGCTCTTCTTTGGCGTAACGAACACAGTCGCGCCGACTTCACCGGTCGCCTCGAACTTTGAAACGACGTCGATCCGGATGTTGGACACGCTGTGGAAGGTCTCGGCGTGCGGCATGCCATCCCCGGCGCTCGCGCGGATCGCGGCGCGGCCCTTATCGGCGACGCCCCAGTCCACGACTTCGGCGTCTTCCGCGAAAAGCTGCGCCCAAGCGTCAAGCTGTGCGCATCAGCGAAGTGCGAGTAGTCCACTGCAGAAAATGGCTGTGGCGCGCGTCGACGCTGGGGTGGACCCGCTCTATGTCGGCGAACTGGTGCGCGAAGTCATCGAGAATGACTGGCCCTATATCTTCACCGATACCGAACGTGAGCCGGCCGTCGATGCCCCGTTTCGCGTCGATCAAGGCCGGCTTCGATCGCATCAGGGATCGCACTCCGTGCCATTGATGCAGGGCGTGGCCGCGTCGGGCGCAGCCCATAGCATACTCGCCGTGCTCGCAGAGTGATGCCTCGCTATTGCCGGGCAGTCAGACGGTAACGGATCGGGAGCGATTTTGGACCGCTGACGAAATTGGCCGCCGAGCGGGATGGCTTTCCGTCGAGCCCGACCTCGGCCAAATTCGGCAAAAGCTCTTCCCAGAAAATCCGCATCTCCATCCGCGCCAGATGCTGGCCGAGGCAGACATGCACGCCATAGCCGAAGGCCGCATGCTTGTTCGGCGCTCGCGCGATATCATAGCGGTAGGGATCGACGAAAACCGCTTCGTCGCGATTGCCGGACGCATAGCAGAGCATCAGCTGGTCGCCCTTGGCGATGGTCTGGCCGGCGAATTCGACGTCCTTCGTCGCCTGTCGCATGAAATGCTTGACCGGGGTCTCCCAGCGGATGGACTCTTCGACGTGGCCGGCTATCAGGGACGGCCGCGCCTTGAGCGCGGCGAACTGATCGGGGTTCTCAGCAAGCGCCCACATGCCGCCCGATATGGCGTTCGAGGTGGTGTCATGGCCCGCCGTGGCGATGAGTATGTAGTAGCTCATCGCCTCGTACAGGCCGATGCGCTGTCCATGCACTTCCGCGTTGGCGATATGGCTGACCAGATCGGATCGCGGACACCGGCGACGGTCTTCCGTGAGCGCCTGAAAGTATCGGTTGAAATCATCGACGATCTTCTGGAGGTCGATCGCTGCCTGGACCGGCGATATCTCGGCGCGTGAGCGGTTCACATCCGGATCGTCGGTCGCGAAGCTTTCCTGGGTCAGCCTGAGCATGAGCGCCTCGTCCTCAGGCGGCACGCCCATCAGCTCCATGATCACGCGGAGCGGATAATAGACGGCGACGTCGCGGGCGAAGTCGCAGCGTCCGCCCGCGTCAAGCATGCGGGCGATACAGTCGCGCGCGATTTCGCGCACGCGCCCCTCTATTCGGCGCAGATTCTGCGGCACGAACGCCGCTTGTCCAATCCGCCGATAAGCGAAGTGGTCGGGGCCGTCCATGTGCACGAGCGAGCGAAGCTGGTGTGGCGAGCCGTTGTTCATCGCTCGGTTCTGCGCGTCCTGATCGAGCGTCGTGAGCGCGATGGCTTTGTCGCCATTGTGGAAGAGGTCGTTCTGCCGCTCTGCGGCGAGAATGTCGGCATGGCGGGTGACGGCCCAGAACGGCTCGTAACCCTCCGGCTCCAGCCAAGCCAGCGGCGCTTCACGACGCAGCCAGCGGTAGGCCTCATCAATTCTTGGCCAATCCGCATAGGCTTTCGGATCGACGACCGTTTCGGCGATGGATCTCGGGATCATGCGCTCGGCCTCACTTAATAGTCGTTTGTCTAGTAAATATCATCATATAATCGCTGATCAACTAGTATTGTGTTCCGCGTGACGCGCGCTAATCCAGAAGCCCGCTTCGCCTGACTGGCGCACTTCATTCTTGGAGACGCGATGATGCAGACTCCCCGCACGCCCGGCCTGCCGGTGAAACGGCGGTCGCAGAAGGAGCGGCGGCGCGAGTCTGAAGCGGGCCTTCTGAAGGCAGCGGTCCGCGTCGTTGCGACGAGAGGGGTGAGCGCAGCGACATTCGAGGCGATCGGCGAGGCGGCTGGCTATCACCGCAGCCTTGTTTCGCAGCGTTTCGGCTCGAAAGCGGGTCTGATCGACGCGATCGTCGCGGATGTCAGCGTGAGCTTCGACGCCCCGTTCGCCGACAGCGGCTCGCAGGGCTGTTCCGGTCTGGAAGCGCTCATGTCTTATATGGACAAATTCATGTCGGAGCTGTCCGCCAGCGAGGAAAGTCGCGCCTATTTCATGTTGCTGGCCGACGCGGCGTCGGAGTTGAGCGAGTTGCGCGCGGCGTTCGCGAAAGAGCATGCGCGCGTGAAGGCGATGTTGGCGGACATCGTCCGGCGCGGGCAGGGCGACGGCAGCATCGCTGCAGAGGTCGAGCCTGAAATGTCGGCGTTGTGGGTCGGAAGCCTTCAGATCGGAATAGCCATCCAGATGCTGGTCGATCCCGCCACCAGTCCGAACAAGATGCGACGCAGCGTGCTCGCCACGCTACGGCGCTGCTTTGCGCGCTGACCGGTCTGCGCCAGGCTGCTTGGGCCTTGGCGACAGACGCGGCTGACCGCAATCGCCTGCTCCTATACGAGCGATCGCCGCGTCCAGCATCCGGGCGCCTGACTTCGCGGTCACGCGTGTGGGCTCGAGTGTCGCGCCGACAAGAAGGCCGTCGACCAGAGTCATCAGCAGCGAGGCTTCTATCTCTGCGTCGCAGTCTGCAGGCAGATGGGACAGCGCAATGGCCTCAAGCATGTAACCGTGTACGATGCCGCGCCACCGCCGATAGCTGTGCTTATGCAGGCGTGCATAGAGCGGGTTCGAGACAGCAAGTCCCCAATAGCTCAGGGTCGCTGCGCCCCCGTGATTGCTGGTCGACGCGAGGACCGGTGCCATTCTGGCGAGCGCGGCGCGCAGGCGCGGCAAACCCGGTGGCTTCCGCCTCGCTTCGCTTTCGATCGACGCGAAAACGGCGTTCGTCTTCGTTTCGAATGTGAACGAGATCAGCTCTTCCTTGTTGGAGAAATAGTGCGCGATTGCGCCGGTCGTCGACCCGAGAGTTCGTGCCACCGCGTGGAGCGAAGCGGCCTCGATGCCGGAGCTGTTGATGACGCGCCAGGCGGCCTCCGCGATCTCCTGGCGGCGTTGGTCGCGATCGACTATGCGCGGCATCGAAACTCCATTCTCGGGCTGATCGATAGTCGGCCATACGCGCCGGGCCTGCAAGCCGAGGCGGCTGGCCGCCCCGCTTGCAGGGTATGCATGTTCTGTTTTAAGATGATGATAATGTGAAAAACACCAGACGGCATTCCGGGAGATCGATCGTGACGCAGGATGCAGCTTCATTCGACATGCTGGGCGGGGCGTTCGCAGAGGCTCTGGCGAGACCTGCTGGCGAGGCGCTGGGCCTTCCTGCGCATTTCTACCGCCAACCGGACGTGTTCGCGCAGGAGCGGGAGCTCGTATTTGCGCCGTCGTGGGTGCCGATAGCCTTCGCTTCGGACGTCGCGAATGTCGGCGCTG
>CAZBPO010000014.1:0-24028 GCA_964493795.1 uncultured Flavobacteriaceae bacterium | reverse complement strand
AATGCCGGTGACGCCGACGCGGTAGAGCGCCGACTGCCCGGCCGTGGAATCGCCATAGACATAGCCGGCATAGGCCTGCTGGATCATATCATAGGAAATGCCGGCGTCTTCCAGCGCAAGGCGGATGGCCTTTTCGCCCATCGCATCCCAGTCCTCGCTCTGGCCGGGCTTGGTGAAGGGGATCATGCCGACCCCCGCTACGCGCACTTTCGTCATCGTCTCATTCCTTCCCAGGATCTCGTCGGAAAAATTTCGGGCGCATCACAGCGAGCGTGCGATCAGCATCTTCATGATCTCGTTGGCGCCCGCGAAAATCTTGGTGACGCGGGCATCGGCCCACAGCTGCGCGATCGGATATTCGTTCATGTAGCCATAGCCGCCATGCAGCTGCAGGCACTCGTCGGCGACTTCGTTCAGCGTTTCGGTCGTCCACCATTTCGCCATGGCGGCGGCGGTGGGATCGAGCTGGCCATCCAGCATCTTCATCATCAGATCGTCGACGAAGGTGCGGGCGATGACCGCCTTCGACTTGCATTCGGCGAGACGGAACTGGGTGTTCTGGAACGCCATCAAAGGCTTCCCGAAAGCCTTGCGTTCCTTGACATAGGCCGCCGTCATCTCGACGGCGCGTTCGGTGTTGGTCACCGCGCCCAGCGCGCACGACAGACGCTCCCACGCCAGCTCCTGCATCAACTGCACGAAGCCGCGCCCTTCCTCGCCGCCAAGCAGGTTCCCGGCAGGGATGCGGACGTCGTCGAAGAAGAGCTCGGAGGTGTCCTGCGCGTGCATCCCGATCTTGTCGAGATTGCGCCCGCGCCGGAACCCGTCGGCGTTCGCCGTTTCCAGCACGATCAGCGAGACGCCCTTCGCGCCCTCGCCGCCGGTCTTCGCCGCCACCACCACGATGTCGGCGCTCTGGCCGTTGGAGATGAAGGTCTTCTGACCGTTCAGAATGTAGGCGTCGCCGTCGCGGCGCGCCGTGGTGCGGATGTTCTGCAGATCGGAACCCGCGCCGGGCTCGGTCATCGCGATCGCGGCGATGATCTCGCCGCGCGCCATGCCGGGCAGCCAGGCCTGCTTCTGCGCCTCGCTGCCATAGCGCAGGATGTAATGCGCGACGAGGCCGCAGCTGACCCCGATGCCGGTGCCGAAACCGCCGCCGAGCCCGGCCTTGCTGAGTTCGGCGCTGATCACCGCCTCGTGCCGGCGGTCGCCGCCCCCGCCGCCATATTCTTCCGGGATCGAGGCGCAGAGGATGCCGGCCTCGCCGGCTTTCAGCCATGCGGACCGGTCGACGACCTTCTGCTGCCGCCAGCGCTCGGCATGGGGCGCCAGTTCGCGCGCCGCGAACCGCGCCGTGCTTTCGGCGAGCAGCGACAGCTCTTCGTTCATCCACGCAGAGGACATGGCGCGCGCCCCGCTTATGAGATTTTGCGGTCCTGCCCGTCCCAGTGAGGGCGGCGCAGTTCGGTTTTGAGAATCTTTCCCGCGCCGGAAAGCGGCAGCGGCTCGACTCGGAATTCGTATGACCGCGGGCGCTTGTAGTCGGCGATGAGATCACGGCAATGCGCCGACAGATCGGCCTCGGATGCCTCCGCCCCGTCGCGCAGGCGGACGATGGCGTGGACCCGCTCGCCCCATTTCTCGTCCGGCACGCCGATCACGGCGCATTCCAGCACCGCCGGGTGGCGCGACAGGGCGTTCTCGACCTCGGCGGAATAGACGTTCTCGCCGCCCGAAACGATCATGTCCTTCACCCGGTCGACGAGGAACAGAAAGCCTCTCTCGTCCAGGTAACCGGCGTCTCCCGTTCGCAGCCAGCCGTCCACGATGGTCGCCGCCGTCAGCTCGGGCTTGTTCCAATAGCCGAGCATGACGTTCGGCCCCCGCACCGCCACTTCGCCCACCGCGCCGGGCGGTACGTCGTTCAGATCGGCGTCGAGAATGCGGATTTCGACGTTCGGCACCGCGCGGCCGGCCGACCGCAGCAGCTTGGCGCCCTCGCCCTCCGTCACATGGAAGCGCGGCTCCAGGATCGTCGCGACCGGGGAAAGCTCGGTCTGACCGTAGGCCTGCGCGAACTTCGCCTTCGGGAAATTGGTCAGCGAGCGGCGCAATACCGCGTCGGAAATCGCGGATGCGCCATAGGTGATGCGCTCGACGCAAGCGAGATCGGCGGGATTCGCGCGCAGATACTGGTCCAGCATGTTCAGCATGGTGGGCACGAATACCGCCGCGTTGACGCGCTCCTCCGCTATGGTCCTGACGATGTTCGCGGGATCGAAACCCGGCACGATCACATGCGTCGCGGCATAGGGCGTCAGCCCGAAAATCACCGCCGCATCGGCCAGATGGAACATTGGCGGCGAGTGCAGGAAAATCGCGTGCTCGGGATAGGGCGAGACGGCCGCGGCGCTCATGAAGTTCGAAATGAAGCCCGCGTGGCTTAGCATCACGCCTTTGGGCCAGCCGGTCGTGCCGCCGGTGTAGAAGATGCCGACCATGTCGTCGCCCGACCCCGAAATGTCACGCGCCGGGCCCGACTGCGCGATCAGCGCGTCCTGCGACAGCGCGCCCGGAACGGCCTCGTCATCGTCGAGCAGCACCAGCTTTGCGCCGCTTTTCGCGGCCAGCCCGGCGCTCATGGCATGGAAGGTCCGGTCGGCGAGGATCAGGCTGCACGCGCTGTCGGCCAGTGCGAACTCGTGCTCTGCCGGGGCCCAGCGCGTATTGCCCGGCACGACGATACAGCCGGCCCACAGAACCGCGTAGTAGGCCTCGAAATAGCGATCCGAGTTCAGGGCGATGATGGCGACGCGATCGCCGGGTTTCGCGCCCTGCGCCTGCAGGCCGGCGGCGAACCGCGCGACGCGCTGCAGAATGTCGGCATAGGTCCGGCGGCGACCGTTGAACACGGTTCCGATGCGGTCCGGCTCGTTCTGTGCGGCTCTTTGCAGCCCCTGGGTCTGGCGCATTTCGTTTCCCCGCCCCGCCTGCTTCTGGATGGTGGCGGCAGGGTTATATAATTGACTTACTAGTCAGTCAATTAATTCAGTGAGGCGCGCCGCCCGGCCGCTCGCAGACGGCCCGGCGCGCCCGGTTCAGGCGACCAGCGTCCGCTCCCGCGCCAGCTCGTCGGCGGTTTCAAGGATCGCCTCGCGCAGCACGTCGACGATCCGGTGGATTTCCTCCTCGAACAGCGTCAGCGGCGGCGAGAGAACGTTGAGGTGCGAAAGTGGGCGCACGAGCAGCCCCCGTTTCTGGCAATTGCGCCAGATGCGCTTGCCGATGCGGACCTCGTCGCCGAACAGCGTGCGGCGCTGTTTGTCGGCGACATACTCGACGCACATCATGAAATGGCTGCCACGCACCTCGCCGACCAGCGGCAGGTCGGCCAGCTCTGCCAGACGGCGTTCGAAGATCGGGCCCAGCGTCCGCACGCGCTCGCACAGCCGTTCGCGCTTGATGATCTCGATGTTCTTCAACGCCGCGCGGCAGGCGACCGGGTGCCCACTATAGGTAAAGCCGTTGTTGAAGCGCCCGCCGGGCCCGGACAGCACCTCATAGATGCGGTCCGAGAAGATCGCCGCGCCCAGCGGCACATAGCCCGACGTCAGGCCCTTCGCGCTGGTGATGACATCCGGCTTGATGCCGAAGCGCTCTTCCGAAGCGAAGATGTGCCCGAGCCGGCCGAACGCCGTCACGACCTCATCGCTGATATAGAGAATGCCGTAGCTCTGGCAGAGCGCGAACGAGCGCTGATGATAGCCGGCCGGCGGCACGATGACGCCGCCCGATCCCAGGATCGGCTCGCCGATGAAGCAGGCGATGTTCTCCGGCCCAAGCGACTCGATCTTCGCGCGCATCTCGGCGATCAGGAAGTCGCAGAACTCGGCTTCGGTCATGCCCTCGCCTGCGCGATAGGCGTAGGGCGCGGAGAGGTGATGAATGAAGCCTTCCTCGCGCAGCCATCCGTCGCAATACGAAATGTCGCTGAGGCTGGCGGTCAGATAGGTGCTGCCGTGATAGGCGTGATCGCGCGTCAGGATATGGCGGCGGCGCGGCTGGCCGAGGCGCAGCCAGTAGTGGTGAATCATGCGGATGGCCGAATCCGCCGCCGTCGACCCGCCGGTCGTGAAGATCACGCGGTTGAGGTCGCCCGGCGCGTGAGCGGCCAGCGTCTCGCCGAGCTGCGACATCACCGGGTTCGTCAGATCGTCGAAGGGCGAATAGTAGTCGAGCGCGCCGACCTGCTCGGCGATGGCGCTCGCCATTTCATCGCGCCCGTGGCCGATATTCGAACACCACATGCCTCCGAGGCCGTCGAGATAGCGCGTCCCGGCCTCGTCATAGACGTAGTTGCCCTTCGCGCGAACGATCACCGTGCGCTCGCTGCGCTCCATGAAATTCAGATCGGTGAAGGGGTGCACGAGATGCCGGCGATCCTGTCGCTCGGTATCGTTCACTTTCGTTTCCACGCTCGCGTCACGCACGGCCTTCGCTCCGCCAAAACGCCCCGTCATCAGGGGCACCTGACGCTGTTAGAACAAAGCCCGTTGGGGAAATCTGTGGCCCAGAAAGGCTAGTCAGCCGTCCGCACGCCGGACGGCGGAATCGCCCAGAACCTCGAAGAAATAGGCCAGAAGCTCGGCCTGCGAGCGCACCTCCAGCTTCACATAGATGCGCTTGATGTGATTGCGCACCGTGCCGGGCGCGATCTTCAGCAACCGCCCCACAGCCTTGGGCGACAGGCCCTTCAGCAGCAGGCGCGTAACGTCGGCCTCGCGGTCGCTCAGCTTGTCGCGGCCGAACGAATCGTAGGCCGCCGCGAGGTGCCGGTGCAGCTCGCGCTGCGCCCCCTCCGAGGCCTCGCTGCCGCCGGCATGAAGCTTCCAGACATGGGCCGCGACCGCCTGCATCGCCGGCAGCGCGGCGCTCAGCCGCCGCGTCTCCGCCGCCGTGAACGGCGGCGCCCCGTCCAGGCGCATCATCGAGATATAGGCGGCGAGATCGGGCGTCAGGTACAGCAGAAAGCAGATCTCATCGACCATGCCATAGGGGCGATAATAAGTGAGGTAGTACTCGCTGTTGCGGAAGTCGCTGGGGAACACCTTGCCGGGCAGCAGGCAGACGCTCTCGGACCCGGTCAGGAAGGCTTCGTAAGTCGGGTCCAGCAGGTAGTAGCCGTTCGGATAGACGCGGTTCCATTCGTCGGGTCCCGCGAAATCCAGCACGATCGGCGGCGCGTCCCGGCGATAAAAGCCGACATAGACCGAGCCGCCGTCCGCCAGCGTCGCCAGCGCCTCGGCCGTGAGGTTCAGCGCCCTGTCGGCGTCATTCACTGCAAGGGCGGCGGTGAGACGCTCGAGGAAGCCCGCGAACGCGGTGAGCGGAAGGCTGCCCGAAGGTGACGCAGTACTCTTCATGAGGCCAAGGTCTGGCGTTGCCGGAACACGAGGCGGCGACTGTGCGGGACTATCCGGCAGCGTTCAACTCCCTGAGCGAAGAGGCAGCGCGCGCGGGCGCGATGACGGCGGCGGCGGAGGCGGCCAGCAGCGCCGCAGCGAGCCAGAAGGCGTCCGTGTAGCGGGTCCCGTCGACCAGCGCGCCAAGAAGCGCCGGCCCGGCGGCGGAGCCGAGCGACGCGCACAATATGCCCCATACCGGCAGCCGTCCCGTGGGATCGAGCGCCGACTGGAGGCCCTGGAAGTAGGGATAGACGAAGTTCCAGGCGATGTTCTGCAGCACCAGCCCGGCGATGAAGGCCAGGGCCGTCGCGACGCCGGCGGCGAAGAACACAAGCGTCGCGATGAAAACGCCAAGCGCCGCAAGGATCGGCGCAAGCCGGCCGAAGCGCGCGCCGATCAGCAGCACCAGCAGGCCGCCGGGGATGCCGCAGAGCGAGGACAGCGCAAGCAGGCTCGACGCATCCTCGACCGATAGCCCGACCGCCAACCCGAAGTTCAGCATATAGGCCCACAGACCGACCGCCGCGGTGCTGAAGAGGAACATGGTCGCCAGGCTGAGCGCGACGATGGGCCAGCGCACGCCGCCTGCCTGTCTTCCGCGCGTCAGGACGCGCGCCGCGACGGGCTCGCCGCCCGGCAGCCGCGCAAGAACCGGCAGCAGCGCCAGCGTGACGGCTGCCAGCGACAGCAGGGCGGCGTAAACCGCCGCATAGCCGAGCAGCTGCTCCAGCTTCGCCGCGAGGATCAGCAGCACGGCGGCAAGGACGAATTGCAGCGTAACGTAGATGCCGAAGCCTCGGTCGGCCTGATCGTCGCGGCCGATCCAGTTCGTCGTTGCCGCCACCATGAGGCCGAGGCCGAAACCGCAGGCGATACGCAGCAGCGCCAGCGGCGCGACGCCTTCGACCGCAATCGAGGCGAGATCGCAGGCCGCCGCGATGGCGAGGCCGGCCGCCATCAGCCGCACCAGCCCGAAGCGCGTCACCAGAAGCGTCGAGAGCGCCAGGGCTGTCGTCGCGCCGAGGATATTGCCCATGGCGACAAGGCCGGCCGTGCCGCTGTCGAGGCCGCGATAGACAGTCCAGCTGTTGACGAGCGAAGGCAGCATCGACACCGCCATCGCGCCATAAGCGCCCGCCAGCGCGACAAGAAACAAGGGCAGCAGACGCCGCGTGGGCGCGCGCGTTGCGGGCGCGTCGGCCTCCAGCATGGCACTCATGGTCTCGCCGCCCCTATTTCCCCACGCCACCTTGCTCCGGCGGCGAGGGGCACGCCATATCTAAGACAGGCCATCGCAGCGCACGGGAATAGCAGCCTAGGGTTGACGGCGTCAGCAGGGACGAAGCGGGATCAAGTCGATGACCATCGTGAACACGCAGGCCGGCGCGGTCGAGGGCGAGGCGCTGGATGGACTGCACGTCTTTCGCAGCATTCCCTATGCCGAAACGACCGCCGGCGAATGGCGCTTCAGGCCCGCCCGCCCCAAGGCGTCCTGGACGGGCGTTCTCGACTGCCGCACGCCCCGCGCGGTCGCGCCGCAGCTTCTCGACGTCGCCTATGCCCTGTCGGGGTCGAGCGTCGAGCATCTGTGCGATGAGGACTGCCTTGAACTGAACGTCTGGACGCCGGGCGTCGACGGCGCGAAACGGCCCGTGATGGTCTGGATCCATGGCGGCGGCTATCTCTACGGCTCCAGCCACGACGACGACTATAACGGCGCGGCGCTGGCGCAGGCCGGCGACGTGGTGGTGGTGACGATCAACTACCGCCTCGGCATCTTCGCCCATCTGCATCTGGGACATATCGGCGGCGAGGCGTTCCGCGACAGCGGCGTTCTGTCGGTCACCGATCAGGCCGAGGCCCTGCGCTGGATACAGGCGAACATCGCCGCCTTTGGCGGCGACCCCGGCAACGTCACCATTCTGGGCGAATCCTGCGGCGGGTTTTCCGTCTCGAACCTGATGGCCTCGCCATTGGGCAAGGGGCTGTTCTGCCGCGTGATCGCGATGAGCGGCTCGGCCGGCGGCCGCAGCGTCGAAACCGGCGAAGCGGTGACGCGCGCGATCCTTGACCATGCCGGGATCGAAACCGTCGCCCAGCTTCAGGCGCTCAGCATGCGCGAGGTGCTCGATCTCCAGGCCTGGGCCATCGCCAATCTGGGCCTTGCGGAAGGCACGTTCATTCCCGTGCTGGGGGTCAGCCCGGTTCTGCCTGCCGACCCCATCGCGGCCATCGCAGCCGGCTCGGCCTCAGGCGTCGATCTGATGACCGGCTATACCAAGGACGAGATGCGGTTCTGGACGCTCTACTATCCCGACCTGCTGGATCGTCCCGACAACGCCGTCACCAGCTGGGCGGACGAGCTTTTCGGCGAAAAGGCGGACACCGTCCTTGAGACCTTCGCGCAGGCACGGCCGGACGAGACGCTGCCGGAGCGCGCCTGCTCCATCATCGCCAGCATCATCTTCGGCTTCATGACCCATCATCAGGCGCAGGGGCAGACGGCGCACACGCCGAACGTCTATGTCTATCGCTTCGACTGGCGGACCACGACGATGGACGGCAGGCTGGGCACGCCGCACGCCGCCGAGCTGCCGTTCCTGTTCGATACATTCGACATTTCGTGGGGGCAGATGGTCGCGGCGGACGACACGCCGGAACGCACGCGGATGCGCGACGCCTTTCGCGGCGCCTTTCTGGCCTTCGCCCGGACGGGGAACCCGCAGCATCCCGGACTGCCGGAATGGCGGCCTTATGATTCTGCGCGCCGCGCCATGATGATGTTCGCGCCTGAGATCGCCTTGGCCGACGATCCCATCGGGCGGGAGCTGGCGCTGTGGGACGACATTATCGGCGCAGAGAATGTCGGCGACGCGCCGCATTATTTCCGCTTCCCGGTCGATCAGAGCTATCCGACCGAAGACGCCGCCAAAGCCGTGGCGGCGCAGACCGCCGCCTGACGCAGGCGACGACGCAGCCATTAGAAACCGAAAGGGGCGACCTGATTCATCAGGCCGCCCCTTCCGTCTTCCCCCCGCCGCAATCGGTCAGTTCAGCTCGTAGCTGAGACGCAGGCCGAAAGTCCGCGGCCGCGTGACGAATGAGAGTTTCTGGAGATCGCCGAGAACCGCGCCGGGAATGCCGCCCGTGCTGCCGGCTTCATCGCCGATATTGTCGATGAAGAGCGTCGCCGACCACTGCGCGTTGCTTTCCAGCGTGACGGACGCATCCCAGACCGAGAACGCGTCGATCTCGTAGAACGTCTTTCCGCCCTGGGTGATCGGGTTGAACGCCGATATCGCCTTGCTGCGATACGAGCCGTTGAGGTGGAAGTTCAGCTCCCACCCCTGTGTTCCGATCGGCATGATGTAGTCGAGAACCAGCGAGAGCGAGTGCTTCGGCACGCCCGGCAGCGGATCGCCCTTGTTGCCGATGATGCTGACCACCGGCAGGTCGCCGGTCAGCAGGGCATAGGGTGGCAGGTCGGCGACGGTGAAGGATTCGTCGATCTGCGCGTCGGTATAGGTGTAGCCGATATTGTAGCGCAGGCCCTCGGCCAGGCTGCCGGTCAGTTCCAGCTCGATGCCTTTGGAATGCGCGGCGGTGCCGTTGATCACGACGCCGAGCTGCGAGGGCGTGAAATCGTCGAACTGGAAGCCGTCCCAGTCGATGTAGAAGCCGGCGACGGTGAAGACGTGACCGTCGATCCTGCCCTTCAGGCCGATCTCGTAATTGGCGGACTTGTCGGGCGCATAGGTCAGGAATTCAGGCAGCGAGGCATAGATGCCGCCCGTGGCGACGCCGTTCGCGCCGCCGCGCCGGAAGCCTTCGGCATAGGTCGCGTAAACCTTCAGATCCTTGCTGACGTCATACGACGTGTTCAGCTTGAAGATGGTGTCGCGCACCTTGTTGGTGTTGCCGGCGATCGTGGTGGTGCCCAGCGGATCGACACCGTCTTCGGCGCAGGCCGCGCCGCAGAACGGCTGGGTCTGCGAATAGTAAACTTCAAAATCCTGCCAGAAGTGGCGGAAGCCGCCGGTGATCTGCCATTCCGGCGTGACGTGCCAGGTCAGCTCGCCGAAGATAGCGCGATCGGTGAAGCGATAGCCGCGGTCGCGCGTGTAATCCACGTCCGGCAGGTGCGGATTCTGGCCGAACGGGCCGCCCAGAAACGGCAGGATGTTCTGGTCGTAATCGTCGAGGCCGGCGATGATGAGCGCGTCGGAGCCATCGGACTTCTGATGCGCGTAATAGACGCCGACGACATAGTCGATCGTGTTGTCCTCGCCCGACGAGGCGAGCCGCAGTTCCTGCGACCAGCCTTCGTTCCGATAGGCGCCGATGTCGGCGATAGTCAGGCGCGGATAATAGCCGTAGTAGGACGCGAAATTCGGCAGGCCCGGCCCAAGGCCGACCAGATAGCTGCCCGACAGATCGGATACCTGTTCCGACTTGTTGATGAAGTACGAGGTCGTCGAGGACAGCTTGGCGAAGCCGAGATCGCCCGAAATGTCCAGGCCGACGACATTGACGGTGCGGCTATAGGGCTGCTCCAGGAACGCGCCCGTCTCATGGTCGCCCACCGGGCGGAAGACCGTGCCGCCATCAGGCCACAGCCCGCCGGGAATGCCGGCGGCGTTCGGGAATAGAGACCCCGGATACCAGACCTCGCTGGGATCGACGAGGCCGCCCGCAAAGCCGCCATTCACCGTTTGCGGGTTCGACACGTCGTCATGCTGATACATGTAATTCAGCTGCGCTTCCCAGCCGGAGCCGAGATCGGCGCGGACGGCCGCGCGAAAATAGGTGGTGGTCGAATCGTTGATGTCTTCCTGAACCGGGCGCAGGCGGAAGCCGCTGGTCAGGTCGCCGCCGATGGCCGGAACCGGGATGCCGTTGGAATCCAGCTCGACGAAATTCGGCGCATCGACGAAACCGCCAAGATGCTCGACGCCGGCGACGAAGCGCGCCGCCACCTTCCCTTCGACGATGGGCAGATTGACGATCAGTTCGCCGCCGCCGCTGAGCGCATCGGAATGCGCGGTCGCCGAGACCTCGCCGGTGGCGCGGACGTAGTAGGCGTCGTAGTCCGGCCGCTTGGGAATGAAGCGCAACGTGCCGCCAAGCGAACCGGAGCCGTAGAGCGTGCCCTGGGGGCCGCGCAGGACCTCGACGCGGTCCAGATCGGTGAGGCGCATGGGAAAGAAGACCGGCGTTTCGCCCAGATAGGTCGAAACGGGCGCGACCGCCGCGTTCGGGTTGCCGCCGCCATTGACCGTCTGGTTGGCGTTGAGGCCACGCAGAATGAAATTGTTGTTGTTGCCCATGACCGCAGGGCCGGTATCGACGAAGGCGAGGCCGGGGACGAACTGCGCCAGATTGCCGAAATCCGCGACGCCGCTCTGCTCCAGCGCACGGCCGGTATAGGCCGAGATGTTATAGGGAACGTTCTGGACGCTCTGGGCGCGTCTTGTCGCCGTGACGACGACCTCTTCCTCGGCCTCTTCTTCGGGCGCGGCGCCTTGCGCGGCCGCAACGCCCGGAAAGCAGATCGCCGATCCCATCATCAGCATGGCCAGGAAGGCCCGCTCTTTACGCCTCATCGAAGTCCCCCGCGCGTCGTCTTTATTGCGTCATGATCCGGCGGGGTGCCCCCCCAGCCTATAGCCCTGTTGGGACACGGGCCTTCTTCAGGCTGCGGCCCGCAGGCGCGCATAGGCCGCGCGGACCATGTCCTGAAACTGGATCACGCCGCCTTCGAAGACGCCGGACAAACGGCCGGTCTGATAGATGCCGGCCTCCAGATTGCGCTGCACACGGTGACAGATCTCCAGGTCTTCCTTCGCGATCTGATAGCCCCAGTCGATAAGCGCCTCGCGTTCGGCCCGCTTCGCCTCGTCGATCTCGGTCAGGAGATAGCGATAGGTCAGGCGCATCTTGCGCGGGCCGACAGGTTCCAGCTGGGCGACGTTCATGCCCCAATTGTACATGTTGATGAAAAGGCCGGGCAGACGCCACATCCACAGCCCGTCGGTCACGCCGCCATCGCGCGCCGCCGCCTTGTGGATCTGCACCGTGTCGCCGACCGTCTCGATCGAATAGGACGCCATGTCGATGGAGGCGTTCAGGCCCGGATGGATGGTGGGGATATGCCACGCCTCGGCATAGTTGTCGGCGTAGGTCTTCCAGTTGACGTCGCCTTCCACCGTAAAGCGCCGCGCCAGCTTCATCTCCTCCAGCGGATAGCGCAGGGCCGAGCCGGAAATGTCGGCCAGCCATGCGTCAAGCGACATGGCGGGCGCGACCGACACGAAGACCAGGCCCCGCCAGCTCTGGCAGTGCATCGGGAACAGGCCGAACTCGGATTTGTCGCAGCGCATGCTCGGCGCGTTCAGCAGCGCGCCGTCGAAGCCATAGCGCCAGGAATGATACGGACAGACGATCTTCCGCGCGTTACCCGACGGCTCCTGCAGCAGCGGCGAGGCGCGGTGGCGGCAGACATTGTGGAAAGCGCGGATGACCCCGTCTTCGCCCTTCAGCACCATGATGGGGAGGCCCGTGACCTCAGTCGTCACATAGTCGCCGGGGCTCGCGAAATCGCTCGCCAGACCGACGAGAACCCACGCGCTGTTCCAGATCGAGGCCACATCCAGCGCCCAGTGCGCGTCGTCGTGATAGGCGTGCGCGGGCAGCGTCTCCGGGTCCACGCCCTCCATCTGTCTGGTCATCGCCGCCCTCTTTTGAATTATGCGCCAGAGGCTATCGGCGCGCCGCGGCGGGCTGAATGCCCCGCTTGGGACATCGTCGCAGCGGCCGGCATGCGGGATATCTCGCGCATGGACGGCTCGAAATTCTATGTCGGCGGCGCGTGGGTCCAGGCTCACGGAAGCGAGCGGCGCGACGTGATCAATCCCGCAACGGAAGACGCCGTCGCGGCCATAACCCTTGGCGACGATACGGATGTGGAGGCGGCGGTATCGGCCGCGCGCCGGGCCTTCCCCGGCTACGCCCGGTCGTCATCCGCCGAGCGCTATGCGCTGCTTGTCGCGATCCGCGCCCAACTCTGCCAGTCTGCGGACGCGCTTGCTGCGGCCATCACGAAAGAGATGGGCGCGCCCGTCTCGCTCTCCCGCGCCGCCCAGGTGGATGGCGTCTTCGCGCATCTTGAGGAGATGATCGCCGCGGTGGCGACGCCGCGCCGGACCGTTTCGCGCGGCACGGCGGTCATACGCGAGCCGATAGGCGTTTGCGGCCTCATCACGCCGTGGAACTGGCCGCTTCTGCAGATCGCCATGAAGGTCTTTCCGGCGCTCGCCGCCGGTTGCACCGTTGTCCTCAAGCCCAGCGAGATCGCCCCGCTGAGCGCCGGGATCTTCGCCGATGCCCTTCATCGGGCCGGTGTCCCTGCGGGCGTCTTCAACATGCTTCATGGCGACGGCCCCGGCGCCGGCGCGTCCATCGCCGCACATCGTCAGGTGGATATGGTTTCGTTCACGGGCTCGACGCGCGGCGGCATCGCCGTGGCGAAAGCGGCGGCCGAGACCGTCAAGCGCGTCACGCTCGAGCTCGGCGGCAAGTCGCCCTGCATCGTTCTGGACGATGCCGATCTTGCGGCGGCGGTGAAGCACTGCGTTGAGCTGTGCATGTCGAATGCCGGACAGTCATGCAATGCGCCGACGCGCCTCCTCGTGCCGCACCGCCTTGCGGAAGAAGCCGCATCCCTCGCGCGCGCGGCGTCCCTGGCGTTGAAGGTGGGCGATCCGCTGGACGCCGCGACGGATATCGGCCCTGTCGCGAACGCCCGGCAATACGCGCATATCCAGAGCCTGATCGACGCGGGGATCGCCGAGGGGGCGACGCTGATCTGCGGTGGGCCAGGCCGTCCGGACGGACTGGAGCGCGGCTTTTTCGTGCGGCCGACCGTCTTCGGCGGCGTCCGCAACACGATGCGGATTTCGCGCGAGGAGATCTTCGGGCCCGTCCTCGGCATCCTGGGATACCAGGATGAAGCCGAGGCCATCTCCATCGCCAACGACACGCCCTATGGCCTGTCGGCCTATGTGCAATCCGGCGACCTGTCGCGCGCCCGTGCGATCGCCGCCCATCTGCGCTGCGGCAACGTGCACATCAACGGCGCGCCGGACGATCCGGCCGCACCGTTCGGCGGCTACAAACAGTCCGGCAACGGCCGCGAGGGCGGGACTTTCGGCCTCGAGGAATATCTTGAGACAAAAGCGATCATGGGCTGGGGCGCCGGCGCGCATGATGACGCCGGCATGCAGGCCGCGCGAGAGCCGACCGCTCCGTGAGCAACGCCGTCAGTGAACTGGACACGCGCGGATTCCGCCCGGCTGGCTGAAACTCACACGCCAGCTATCGCTCCGGGCCCTGCAAGATGAACCGCGCATCTTTCGCTCTGGCGTTAAGCCGCCGCCCAGGCGATCCCGTTTTCACTTCGCGACGAAGCGCTCGGCGACCTGCTCGACCAGCGGGATGATCCGCGAAACCTCGTCGGCGTTCTGGTTGGTGGTGAAAATGTCCTGCCCCGGCCAGGTCAGGCTGACCAGCAGCGTGCCGAACACAACCCTGTAGAATGAAATGACATCGACCTTGCGGAACTGCCCGGCGGCGACGCCGCGCGCGATCAGTTTCTCGAGGCGGGCGAAGAGCACGCTGACCGGCCCCGTCGACAGGTTCGAAATCGGCGCGCCGCCCGCCGCGTCCGACAGCTCGGGCAACCCGCCCGGCGTTTCGAGATCCCGCAGCTTGAGGCGGACATAGGCGGGATTGCTCGCAAAATAGATGACGAGCCCGCGCACGCCCGCCAGCAGCGTCTCTTTGGGGTCCCCCTGACCGTCATCAGGGAACTGATAGGCGAGCGCCGCGATGTAACGCTCCGCGACAGCCCCCAGAATGGCGTCACGACCGGCGAAATGGGCGTAGATCGACGGCACGCGGATCCTCAAGGGCTCGGCGATGTCTTTCAGCTCGAAGCCATCCACCCCCTTACGGGCGATGACGCGCTCCGCCTCCTCCACGATGAGTGCGGCCGTTCCGCCCCTGCGCTTCTGCCGTCCGGCCGCTGCCGCGCTGCTCATTCGCTCTCCCCGGTTCTTCTGCTCGCGCGCCGCCCTGCTTCCGGCCGGCCTCAGCCAATCAGGACCTTGTCCCGGACGAGGCGGTCTGTCACGGCCCGTATGGCGCTGCCGAGCGTGTCGACCACGAAATCGACGTCGCCCTCCGTCATCGTCAGCGGCGGCGACATGATATTGAGATGGCCGATGGGCCTGACCATCAGGCCTTGCTGATAGGTCTCGCGCGCGATCATGCGGCCGATGTCGATTTCGGGCGGCAACATGGCCTTGGTCGCCTTTTCGGCGACGTTTTCGATGCAGACCATGAACCCTTCGCCCCGCACGTCGCCGACTGTCGGCAACGACAGAAGCTCTTCGAGCCGCTGCCGGAAATAGGGCGCCACGCGGCGCACGTTCTCCAGCAGCCTTTCGTTCTCCATGATCTCCAGATTCGTCAACGCTGCAGCGCAGCAAACCGGGTGTCCGGAATAGGTGAACCCGTTGGCGAAGTAGAGATTTGGGTCGTCCGCGGCCATGACGTCGTAGATGCGGTCGCTGAAGATCGCCGCACCGATGGGCAGATAGCCCGAGGACAAGCCCTTCGCGACGGTGATGATGTCCGGCTCGACGCCATAGACGTCCTTCGACGCGAACCAGTGCCCCAGGCGCCCGAACGCCGTCACCACCTCGTCGGCGACATAAAGGATGTCGTATTTGCGCGTCAGCTCCCAGGTCCGCCGGTTGTAGGTCTCCGGCGGCACGATCACGCCGCCCGAGCCAAGAATGGGTTCGGCGAAGAAGGCCCCGACATTCTCCGGACCGAGCGCGAGGATCTTCTGCTCCAGCTCCTCGATCAGAAAATCACAGAACTGATCTTCGTCCATTCCGGCCGGCCGCCGATAGGTGTAGGGGGCCGAAACATGGTGGATGAAGTCCTCGATATAGTTGAACTGCGGCAGGCGGTCGCCGGTCTTCGCCGTCAGGGACATCCCGACATAGGTGCTGCCGTGATAGGCCTCGCGCCGGGCGATAAGGTGGCGCTTTTCCGGCTTGCCCCGGCTGTTCTGATAGAAATTCACAAGCCGCACGGCGGTATCGACCGCCGTCGAGCCGCCCGTCGTGAAGAAAACCCGGTTGAGGTCGCCGGGCGTCAGCGACGCGATCTTCCGGGAAAGCCGCGCGGCGGGCTGATTGCTCTGCGTTCCGAACGTATTTCCGTAGGATAGCGCCCGGACCTGCGCCGCGATGGCGTCCGCCATTTCAGGCCGCCCGAGGCCGATATTCGTGCACCACAGACCGCCCACGGCGTCCAGCACCCGCTTGCCGTCGCTACCCCACACATACAGGCCCTCGCCCCCCTCAATCACATTAGGCCCAATCTCCTTGATGACCTCGAAGACATGCCAGGGGTGGACATGGTGGTCCTGGTCGGCCCGCCGCAATTCGTTGATGTATGTCACGTCGACGCCTCTTCGTAGGACGGCCAATGACGCGCCGCCTCGTGGAAACTCTGAACGGCCCTCGACACGGCGTCGCGCTCCGCGCTTGTCGGCGGCGAGCCTTCGCCCGGAGGGGGACGCCAGAAGGGATTGTCGATGCCCGCCGAGACGCCCGAAAGCGCCTCTATCGTCGCCAGCCCATGAAAGGGCACGCTCGAGGCGTCATAGCCACCCTCTTGGGTCACCACGAGCCGGCCACCGCATATCTCATCCGCAAGCGAACGGACGCTGGCCATCATGCGGCCGAACGACCCCGCGTTCAGACGCATCCGTCCCAACGGATCGAACACGCCCGCATCGAAGCCGCACGCCACCAGGATAAGATCCGGCCGGAAAAGCCTGAGCGCCGGCAGCGCGACCCGAGACATCGCGTCCGCATAAGCGGGCTCGCCGGCGCCTGCGGGGATCGGAACGTTGAGGGTAAAACCTTTCCCGGCGTCTGCGCCGGTCTCTTGCGCCGTTCCGCCCGCCGGGTAGCAGTCCGCCTGATGCAGCGAAATCGACAGCACGTCGGGATCGCGCCAGAAAATCTCCTGCGCCGCATTCCCGAAATGGACGTCCCAGTCGAGGATCGCGATGCGCCGGACGCCCCAGCGCGCCCGCGCGTGCAGCGCCGCCAGCGGACCATTCGCGAAAATGCAGAAGCCCACGCCCATATGCGGCAGCGCATGATGGCCAGGCGGATGGACCAGCGCGAAGGCGTTGTCGACGGACCCCGCCATAACCGCGTCGACCGCCGCCAGAACGCCGCCGGCCGCCAGGGCCGCGATCTCGTAGCCGCCGGGACCGAAAGGCGCGCAGTCGCCGCCATCGCCGCCCGCGCCGGCGCTCAACTCCGCTATCCGGCCGACATATTCGGATGTGTGCACGCGCTCGAGCTCAGCGCGTGTGGCGGCGCGCGCCGAGATCCCGACGAGACGCTCCGTCATTCCGGTGCGGTCCAGCAACGACTTGAGCCTCACCTTCGGCAAGGGTCGGTCGATGGTCGGCAGCGGCTCGAAGAAGGGATGGGGCGCTTCCATCACGCCCTGCATGCCGGAGTCGTAGCGTCCGAACGCCTCATCCCAGACTAGACCGGTCTTCATCGCCAGAACTCCGATTGCGCTTGCGCGGCTCGGGCGCGAACCGCAGCCGGCGTCACCAATCTGCCGAAATCCGGACGCCGACGGACCGCGGACGCCCCCACTGCAGCGCATTCACGCTCAGAACGTCATAGGCGTAGGTCAGATAGGCTTTGTCGAACAGATTGTCCGCAAAGACCTCAACGACGTAGCGGCTGTCGCGAGGCCGCCAGGACAGGCCTGCATTCACCAGCGTATAGGCCGGGCTTTGAGAGGTGACGGCCCCGGTCAGCGAGTGCTGCGACCTCGTACGATAGGAAGCATCGGCTCTTACGCCGAAGCGACCGGCGTCGCCCGCATCGATCTCGTATGTCACGACGCCTTTCAGCGACCATTCCGGCGACGCGACGAGTTCGTGGCCATCGAGCGGAATTCCACCCAACGAGAAGCCGGGAGATTTGATCTCGGTCCAGAGCCGCGTCGCGCTGAGGTTGATGCTCAGGCCCTCGACCGGACGCGCGTTCAGCTCCAGTTCGATGCCGTAGATGTCCGCGCCTTCGGCATTGATCAGCTGGCTCGTGGGCGTGGGCGAGTTCGGCGGAATATCGACGAGCTGAATGTCCTTGTAGGCGTTGTGGAAGATCGCCGAACTGATCTGGAACCTGCGATCGGCCGTCTGGCCCTTGATGCCGATCTCGTAGTTCGTGTTGGACTCGGGCCTCGAGCCGACCGATCCGCCTTCGAGCGCCGCCGACGTATTGAACGCCGGGCTCTTGTAGCCGGTCGAAACGCTGGCGTAGGCCAGCCATTCCGGCGCGAAGGTCCATGTCAAACCGGCCTTCCAGGTGATCCGGCTGATCGAGACCGATTCATCGTCGACATAAGCGGGCGCCGAGAAGTCGTCGCTGATCAGGATCGACTTTCGTTCATTGGAATAGCGCAGCCCGCCGGTGAATTTGAGCGTCTCGCTCAGGTCATAATCCGCCTGGGCGAAGATGGCTGCGGCGCGCGTCTCCTGCTCGAACTCGTTCTGCAGACCGTACGTACCGCCATACAGATCGATGTACTGGGGCAACGTGAAGAGGCCATTGTTCAGGTCTTCGGCGAAGTAGTAGGCACCGACCACCCAGGTCAGCCGATCGCTCTCGCCCGACGCCCGCAGTTCCTGGGAAAACTGGCTGCGGTCCGCGTTGTAGCGGACGAAGCTATTCGGCGTCGGCGAACCGTCGCCGTCTTCCTCGTAATATTTGTCCGTTCGCTCGATCGCGGTGATCGATACCAGATCGAAGCCATCGCCGAAATAGCGCAACTGGCCGCTCGCGCCGAACGTATCGATCTTCAATGCCGGCCTGGCTATGTCGGAATAGATGTGACGCGGATCGGGATCGGGGTCGCGGAAGCCGTCGAAGTTCTCGCATTCCAACGCCAGGATCCGCTCGTCCGAACAGCGATCGAAGGTCAGAGGGTCGACCGGGCCACGGAAGCCGTAACCCGGCGCAATATTGTCGATCTTGCCGCCGTGAACGGTGATCGTGGCGAGCATGTTCTCGGTGACGTCGTATTCGACGATCTGGCGCAGCGCCCAGCTATGATGCTTGGCGAACGTCGTTCCGGTGACCACATTCGTTTGCCAGCCGTCGTCGCGATTGAACTGACCGGACAGCCGGATACGCAGGCTGTCGGTGATCGGGCCGCCGACCGCAGCTTCGACTATGACCTGCCCGAACGACGCATACTGCAGGCTCGCGCGTGCATCGAATACGTCGGAGGGCCGCCGCGAAAAAACAGAGACCAGGCCGCCGGTGGCGTTGCGCCCGAAAAGCGTGCCCTGGGGTCCGCGCAGAACTTCGACGCGGTCTATATCGAACATCTGCGACTGGCTGCCCGCCAACGCCGCGACATAAACGTCGTCACGGTAGAAAGCCACGGGCGACTCGTTGGCGTCGCCATAGTCGTTGAGCGTGATGCCGCGGATCGCGAACACCGAGGTTGGACCAGTGTTGTGAAACTCCAGGCCGGGCACGATGTTGGTCAGCTGAGTCGGCTGCAGGATGCCTAGCTCCTCGAGCTTCCGGCCATCGATAGCGGTCAGGGAAATCGGAACGGAGATCGCCCGCTCCGACCGCCGCTGCGCCGTCACGAGAATATCCTCATCGGTCGCCTGGGTGGCCGCTGATGCCTCTTGCGCCTGCGCTGCAGGACTTGTCAGCGCCATCAACGCAAGGGCGGCCGCCCCGCCGAGAAGACCTATTTTATATAGGCTGACTTGCGAAACCCGAGGCAAATTCATGACCAACCCCTTCATATATATGACTATGACAGGAAGAAATTTCACTAAATGGATTAGGTAATAGGTTCTTTCTACTGTCAAGCGACTTTGCCGCCCGCGCGGGTCATTTCCGCAGATATGTTGCGATCACACGCACGCCATGCGCGTCGGTCTATGCCGCAGCAGGACGCAACAAGCTCGCGCTGCGGCGCAGGGCGACAAAACTGATGCCGGCCGAAAGGACGAACATCACGACCACTGTCGCGAAGAAGGCGCTGTTGTCGACCGCTGCGATGACGAACGCGCCGCCGACGAGCGGCCCCGCGAAAGAGCCGAGAAAATCCGCCCCGCCGACGCCGGCGGCGACACGCCCTGTCGGATCCAGCTCACCGGCCAGCATGCGTGCATAGGTCAACTGAAAGACGATGAGGATGTTCTGGCCGGTGATCGCCACAATGAAGGCAGCCTGATCAGGCACGAGAAGATAGATCCCAGAAAAGCCGATCTGGAGCAGGTTCGCGATGCATATCGGCGCAAAACTGCGAAAGCGCTGGAAAATGAGCAGCGAGATATAGGGCAAGAGCAGGAAGAAGAATCCGGTCACCGACGGGATCAACAACAAGGTCTCGTACGATAGATGCCGGTGCTCGCCCAGACCTTCATAATGCACCCACAAGGCGTTCGACGCCGCGCCGAACAAGGCGACGCACGCGACGCTCAGCAGCCAAAGACCCGATTTTTCCTTGCCTCGCCCGGCCTTCACGCGCTCGCCGACAGGAACGTTCCGGATGACGAGCGCGAGCGGGACACACGTAAGCGACAACACGCCCAGCGTCAGGAACTGACCGCGAGGCCCCCAGGCGTCATTGATGGTAGGCAAGATCAGGAAGACGATGAGTATGACGAGCGCCAGACCGAACGCCTGGTAGAAAAACAGCCGCGCAGGCTGCGAGCTGCCGGCGATGATCGCATAGGCGATGGCGATCGCGGCGCCATTGCCTATGCCTGTGACAGCGCGCGCCGCCAACATAAGAGCGTAGTCCGCCGTTAGCAGCGTCAGGATCTGGCCGCAGGCCGCCAGAATGGCGCCGGCCAGCACGACGCTCCGGAAATTCAGCGAACCCAGAATTCGGGAAAGACCCATAAGCGTCAGGGCGGCGCAACCGATCTCGACAGAGATGGCGATGGCCGCCGCCTGCGTCGAAAGCCCCATCCCTTTGACCAGCGCACCCAGCGTGAAGGGGGCGATATAGGGGCCGATCTGACCCAGGCTCGTCAGAACCACGATCGCGACGATGAGAGGGATCGATATGCGCCCAGCAGGCTCAATCGACGAAGATATCGAAGCTGATTGCAAAACGACGCCCCCGACTCGACATTATCCTAAATGATTTAGTTATTGATTGGCAATCCCTCTCTTGAACGTTTTCTGACCCTATTTTTTCGATTTTGACCAGCCAGCCACCTTCCTCGATACAACTAAGTGAGTTAGGTATTATGACTCTAAGGAGGATACGTGACAGATATCGACGATCTGCGCATCACGCCGGACCGGTTGTGGGCGTCGCTCATGGCGATGGCGGACATTGGCGCACGCAACGGCGGCAACAACCGTCAGGCGCTGACTGATGAAGATAAGCGCGCGCGCGATCTGTTCACCGAGTGGGCGCGCGGCGCGGGATGCACCATAGCCGTCGATGCCGTCGGCAACATCTTCGCGCGCTTTCCCGGCCAGGACGATCGCCTGCCCGCCGTTCTGAGCGGAAGCCATCTCGACACGCAGGAAAGCGGCGGCCGTTTCGACGGCGTCTATGGGGTCATGGCGGCGCTGGAGGCGGTACGGACGCTGCGCGACAACGCGATCCGCCCGCGACGCTCCATCGAGATCGTCGTATGGACGAACGAGGAAGGATGCCGCTTTACGCCGGCCATGCTTGGATCGGGCGTCGTCGCTGGCGCACACGACCTCGCATTCGCCTACAGCCGTATCGACAAGGATGGGCATAACTTTCGCGGCGAGCTGACGCGCATCGGCTATCTCGGCGATCTTCCTGCAACGCCTCGCCCCTACGCCGCCGCCCTTGAGGTTCACATCGAGCAGGGGCCCGTCCTGGAACAGGAAGGCGACACGATAGGCATCGTGACCGGTATCCAGGGCGTTCGCTGGCTGGATATAGAGTTGGTGGGGCAATCGTGTCACGCCGGCCCTACGCCCATGACTATGCGCCGCGACCCGTGGCGCGCGGCGACCGAAATCATCCGGCGCGCACTGCAGCTTGCGGACGAGAACGCGCCGTTCGGCCGCTGCACGATCGGCGATATGAACGCCCTTCCCGGAGCCAGGAACACCGTGCCCGGCGTCTTGAAGTTTCCGATCGACATCAGACACCCCGACGCCGGCGTCCTTGAGAACCTGGTCGCGACGATCCGGGACATCGTTGCGGAGGAAGGCGACCGGACCGGCATCTCCTCGTCCGTCGAACAGGCATGGGATATGCCCGCCACGACGTTCGCGCCCGCATTGGTCGAAACGGTCGAGGCGTCTGCGCGCATGCTGGGACTGCGCGCCCGCCGCATGGTGAGCGGCGCGGGCCACGATTCCTTGCACACCGCCCGCTTCGCGCCGACCGCCATGATCTTCGTGCCCTGCGCGGGAGGCCTTAGCCACAACGAGAGCGAGTACGCTTCGCCCGAAGATCTCGCGGCGGGCGCCAACGTCCTACTCCATTCCATTCTCAAGGCAGCAGCATGAGCGGCACGCCGATCAGTTCCGAAAATTCGGCCATGCAGGCCAACCCGCTTCGCGCGCGGCGCGAGGGGGGAGGCACGCCCCGGCCCGGGCTTTGGGGGATCGACAGCGAATACGGCCGCCTGCGGGATGTGCTTGTCGGGCCGATCGACCACTTTTCCTGGCAACCCGGAAACGCCGTCGCGCAAAGAGCGGAACGCCTCGGCCTGGGCTTCGACCAAGCCGTTGCAAAGGCGCAGTACGAAGAGATGCTGCATGCCTACAGACAGGCAGGCGTGACGGTCCACACCCTCGCGGCCGAGCCCGAGCTGCCGTATCAGATATTCGCCCGCGACAGCAGCGTCATGACGCCCTGGGGCGCGATCATCATGCAGATGCAAAAGCCTTATCGGCGGGGCGAGTATGCGTCATGCCTGCGGTTCTACATGAACGCCGGAATCCCGATCTACGACACGGTCACGGCCGGCAATGCCGAAGGCGGCGACTTCATGGTGCTGAAGCCTGGCGTAGCGATCTGCGGCTTTTCCGGCGAGCGCTCGGTAGCGCCCGCAGTCGCGCAGCTCAAAACATGGTTCGAAGCAGAAGGGTGGGAGTTCTTCACCTACGCCTTCGATCCGCATTTCCTGCACCTCGACGTGCAGATGGGCATTCTCGCTGAAGATCTTGCCGTCGTCTGCATAGAGGCGGTCGAACCGGCCCTCGTCGACTGGCTCAAATCCCGGAACATCCGCATCATTCCGACAAGTTATGCAGACGCGATGAAAATGGGCACGAATGTCGTCGCGCTGGGCGACGGCAAAGTGCTGACCTCGGCGTCCAGTCCTTCGCTCATTGCGGCCTGCAAGGCAGAAGGCCTGACGGTTTACGATCCCGACATCGCGATGATCGCGCATGGCGGGGGAGCTGCGCACTGCATGTGCCAGGCTCTCCGCCGCGACTCCGTCGCCTAGCATCAGGCCCGTGGCGGGCCAGACATCCGGCGAGCGTAATAGTTTTGGAAAGCGTGGAGCGACTTCTCCCAGTAGCCCGAGAACCGGGTCGGCAGGCCCAGCGCCTGTCGCGTCTCTGACATCTCCTGGATCGCCTCCATAACCGCGATATCTTCCCCGACGACCGCCGCGAAAAAGTCACCCCGCGCCTTGCGGGCCGGCGCGTAGATTTCATCGGAGGCCGCCTCGCCGACGAACATGCTGCGCGAGCGGGTGCGCGTGCGATCCGGAGCATCCGGCAGAATGAGGCCGAAGGTCACGCTGTTCGGAGCCAGCGTCACCACGCCTAGCGGCAGCAGAAACATGGCGATGAACTCGGCTCTGTCGTCCTTGAGCACCACCGGATGCGGCGGAAGATCGACATAGCCATCCGGTCGATCCCTGGCATGCCGCCGGGTCGCCTCGACCAGGGAATGCGCCTGCGAAAACCCGGCATAGACGTCGCCCACGTGTTCTGGCCGGTAGTTCTTTGCATACCCGCCCAGCGTTTCCTTGTGGACGAAAGGCAGGTGGTAATCTTCGATGCCCGCCTCGATGTAGATTTTCCAGTTCGCTTTGATCTCGAGATCGCGCCGGCCTTGCCGCGATGGCCGCAGCAGGCCCAGGTCGTATCTGGCCAGACGACTGGCCACGGGCGCCAGATGCTCCTCAAGCGGCGGCGCAGACCCCGAAATGTTAACGAACACCAGATCCAGCCACACGCCTGCACGCACCGGAATCAATCCCAGATCGTCCGTTTCCATGCCAGGCTGCGAAGGGACCCCCGGCCCGCCGATGTTCGGCGTCGCTTTCAGACGACCGTTCAGGTCGTAGGTCCAGCAGTGATAGCTGCACACGATGGCATTCCGGTTCGCGGGCTCGCTCACTAGCCTCATGCCCCTGTGCCGGCATATGTTGTGAAACACATTTATGCCGTCGG
>CAZBPO010000013.1:11810-24293 GCA_964493795.1 uncultured Flavobacteriaceae bacterium | reverse complement strand
TGGACCTGCCGCGTCTGACGGCCCTGCAGGACGCGATCCTCGCCCGCGCCGCCCGGCTGGTGAAGCGCGGCGGACGGCTGGCCTATGCGACCTGTTCGCTGTTACCTCAGGAGAACGCCGAGCGGGCGTCTGCTTTCCTCGCCGCGCATCCCGGCTTCCGTCAGATGGACGTCGCGGCGCTGTGGGGCTCCCTGTTCACCGTCCCCTATCCCGGACAGGATTCGACAGGTCTCCAGCTGACGCCGTTCCGGCACGGCACGGACGGGTTTTTCGTCACGGTCTTTGAACGCGTTACCTAGTCGACCAGCCAGTGCCACATCAGCCGGCCGGGAATGAAACTGGTGAAGCCAGCGACTAGAAGCGCGCCGATATACATGCTGACCACATGTCGCCGGTGGTCCGCCAGCCGGCCGGAGCGCGCCGAGGCGATCACCTGCCAGATCCCGACCAGCGTGAGCGGCACGAAGAGGTGAATGAGGCTGAGGCTGCCTGCGTTCACCTGACGGATGAACAGCGTGGAAAGCGCCGTCACGGCCATCAGCGCAAGCCACACCCTGCCCATCGCCTTGTGCCCCGGCGTGCCCTTGCGCGCCAACAGCACATAGAGGCCGAGCGGGATCGCCGGGATCACCGTGACCAGATGGATGACGACCGCGATTTTCCGGGCGGATTGAGCGGACGGCGCATACCCCGCCAACATCCGGACGAGCGCCACCAGCGTGATGATGCCGAGCAGCGTTGCGCCTGCGATGAGCGCGGCGCGGGTGGTGGGCGCAATGGCGAGGCTTGCGGTGCGGGCGGTCATGGCTGCGGGTCCCCTGGGTTGATGAGGGCGAGGCTGGACGCAGGCCGTTGGCCGGCAAGCCGTTCTGCGCGAAGCGGCCATTTCGTTCGCGAAAGGCGCGGATTCCCGTGCTTCGCCGTTTCGCGAAGCGCGAACGGACGCTAAATCTGCGGGTATGGGACCACGCGCGGCACAGGTGAGGACCGTCCTGATCGACCTGTCGGTCGCCGCCGGGATCGGCGTTGTCCTGGGCTTGCTGGGGCCGTTCGGCAGTTTTGAAATGCCGTTGCCGTTGCGGCTGGTCTATTGGGTGCTGCTGACGGTCGGCGGGTATGTGATTTTCCGCCCGATCATGGCGCAGGCCGAGCGGCTGGCCGGGCGGTTGCGCCTGCCCCGCCCGGCGATGTGGGTGGCGGGATGCATGCTGGCCAGCGTGCCGATGAGCGTATTGGTGTGGCTGGCCGGAGGGCTCCACGGCCCGTTACCCCAGATGAGCTTTCAGGTGACATTGCTGCATTACGGCAATGTTCTGGTCGTCGCGGCGGTGGTGACCCTCGTCTATTGGCTGACGCATGACCGCGCGGAGGCCGGGCGGCTGGCGCCGCCTTCTGCCCCCGCCCCCGCCCCGGCCGCGCCGGACCCGATCTCAGGCGCCGCGCCCGTAAAGTTTCTGGAGCGCCTGCCGCTCACCGCCGGGCGGGCGCTGGTGGCGCTGGAGATGCAGGACCACTACGTGATGGCGCACACCGAGACCGGATCGGCCCTGATTCTCATGCGGATGCGGGACGCCATCGACGAATTGGACGGCCTTGAGGGCGCACAGGTCCACCGGAGCTGGTGGGTGGCGCGGGCGGCGGTCAGGGGCGTGAAACGCGACGGCCGGAACCTGCGGCTGGTGCTGCCGCGCGGGCTGGAGGCCCCGGTGGCGCGCAGCCAGGTCGCCGGACTTCAGGACGCGGGCTGGCTGGACCGCTGAGGGCGGTTCCCTGCCCCGCCCGCCTAACGCCAGGCCGAGACGCCGAAACGCATCAGCAGATCGCCCGCGACCGGGCCGACCAGACGGCCCCGGCCACGAAAGGCCAAAACCGCAGCGACCAGACGCTTTTCGCGGATCAGCGCCTGCGCCCGGCGCGCGCCATGGGCCAGCCGATCCCAGATCGCCTCTGCGCCCTCGTCCAGAACCGGAACCGGCAGCGCGGCGAAGGCGGCCGCTTCGGCCGCCGCAGCCCCGCCAAGCGGCGTGACGGCGCCTGCGGCGTCGAAGGCCGGGCCCGACGCGACGGCAAGGCTGACATCGAGCGGCCCGACAAGGCTGGCGGCCAGGTCCCAGGCCCGCGACGCCGCCGCGATGCCAGGCGGCAGGACAGCCCCCGCCGCGAGGTGGAGGTGCAGCGTCTCGCCCTCGGCGATAACGCCCCATTCGAGCCCGTTTCCGGCCCCGGCGAGCCCGTCCACACCGGTGATCGCCGTCTCGGCGCTGGCGAGGAGCGCGCCGCCGCCGGGGAGCGATTTGCGGATTGTCATGAGACAGGAACTTCGCGACAGAGATTGCGCCGTCAAGAGCGCGCTGACATAAGCCCGGCATGCCCATCGTCACGACCGGAACCGATCGCACGATCGCAGCCGAAGACTGCCATGACATGGCGGCCCTGCGCGGCCAGATCGACCGCATGGACCGCGCCCTTCTGAAACTGATCGGCGAACGGACCCGTTACATCGCCCGCGCCGCAGTGCTGAAGGGCGACCGCGCCACGGTTCACGACCCGGCGCGGATCGAGGATGTCGTGGGCAAGGTGAGGGAAGCGGCCCCCGCGAACGGCGTCCCGCCCGACATGGCCGAAGCCGTGTGGCGCGAGCTTATCGCGCGGTCGATCGCGTATGAGTTCGTGGAGTTCGACGCGAAGGCGTGACGGCTTAACCCGTCAGGACGCCAGTTCCGCCTCGATGTCGGCGCAGACATCCTTGAAGGCGTCTGCAAGGCGGGTCAGCGCCTCGGCCCGGCCTGCCGCATCGGCGAAATCCGAACGCTCGACGAGAGCTGCGGCTTCAGCCGCCTGCCAGGCGCCGATGCCCCGCGCAGCGCCCTTGATGCCGTGGGCGGTGTCTTTCCAGGTCTTGGGGTCGCCGGTTTCCGCCAGCACGCCGATCAACTGCGCGACCTGACCGCGGAACAGGCGAAGGACCTCGCGAATAAGGTCGTGGTCGCCCGCCGTGTAGGCGTCGAGATGGTTGAAGTCGATGGCGCGCGCTTGAGCGGCTGGCATGGCGATTGGCTCCTTGTGGGGAGCGTATCGCAGGAATTCCTTAAGCCGCGTTAACGACGACGTTACGTCAGAATGAACGTCGCGTCAGACCGAGATGACCTGCCGGCCGCCCTCTGTGATCTTGCAGACCAGCCAGTCGGGCTTGAGCGGATTTTCGAACCAGGGCTTGGCCCAGCCATTGGCCAGACAGGCGCGGATGATGCGGGGATCGACGGCCTGACCGTCGTCGTCGAACAAAGGCAGCTTGCCGCCCGGCTGGGAGAGCGCACGCTTCAGATAGTTCTTTTGAGCGGCCGTCGGCGCCCAGAGCGCCCGGCCTTCATGCATCGCAGACATATCAACCCCACTCGATCGCAACACGGGCGGTCTGGCGCCGCCGCAATTAACGCCTACGATCCCATACTCGTGTTAAGATTGACTCAAGGCGAGCGGCTGGGCAACGCCTGAGTCGCGGAGCAGGCGATGGAATTGAAAGACGTATCCTCGGTGCACATCCCCACGCAGGGCGCGGGGCAATCCGGCGCGCCTTTCGCAGACGAATTTCCCGAACCGCAACGCCGCTATCACATGCGCGCGCCCGGAACGCGACCCTATCAGATCGCGGCCGTCGTCAGCACGTTCTGGGTCGGCTCGGCCTTCGCGTTCGCGTTCGGCTGGCTGGGCGTCGAGGGCGTGCTGTCGCTGGAGTGGCCATGGCTGGCCGGGCTCATCTTCGTCGCCCTGTTCCCGGTTACGTTCGTATGGTTCGCCGCGCAGCTGGCGCGACGCGCGCAGGGTTTGCAGTTCGCGAGCGAAGACCTGGTGCAGATCGCCGCGCGGCTGACCGAACCGGAAGGCCATGCAGGACGCGAGATCACCCGGCTCGGCCGCGCCGTGCGCCGTGAAATCGACGCGCTGAACACCGGGCTGGAAGGCGCGCTGCTGCGCGTGCGCTCGCTTGAAAGTTCGATCGCCGAGCGGTTGAGCGCGGTGGAGGAGACGGCGCGCAATCTGGAAGAGCGCGGCGACATTCTGCGCGCGACCCTGCGCGAGGAACGCGAAAACCTTGCCAGCGTGGCGCACACGCTGGCGGCCGACAGCGACCGCATGGGCGAACACCTCAAGCAGCGGGCGGAAGCCCTGCGCGAGAACGCGCGGGCGACCGCAGCAGAGATGGCGTCGGTGCAGGCCGCCGTCGATGAACGCATCGCGGCGCTTGGCGATCACCTGCGCAACGCCGCGCAGGCGGCGCAGGCCAACGCCCAGACGGCCGATCGCGGCGCGACCTCGCTGTTGAACGCCGCGGAGGCGCTGGACGGCAGGCTGGACGCCTATCTCCAGCGCGGCGAACGCCAGCGCGGCGCGCTGAACGAAGCGGTGAATGCGCTGAAGGCCGAGACGCAGGCGCTGGAAGCCGCGCTTGGCCGCAATCTGGACGCGCTGGGCGGCGTCGGCGAGGCGCTGTCGGAGCAGACACGCCGCGCCGATCAGGTGGCCAGCGACATCGCCCGGCGCGGAGAAGCCGCATCCGGCTTTCTGGGCGCGCGGGCCGACGCCATCGCCGCGGCGTTCTCGTTGCAGGTCGACAAGCTGGAAGGGGCAGCCAGCGCGGCCGAAGCGCGCCTCAAGGCGGCCGGTACGGCGGCGGAGCTGGCCGCCGAACGCGTGCGCGCGACCTTCGAGCTCGCCTCTCAGGGCGCGTCGCAGGCCGCCGAACAGACCGGCGACGCCGCAGCCTCGGCCATGACCGCGATGAGCGCGGCGCTTGAGGCGCTGAACGCGCGCGCCGAGGAAGCGCGACACGTCGCGATGGGCGCGGTGAACGAGCTGAAGGCAGAGGCCGAGGCCCTGCCCGGCGTGCTGGCGGAGCGGCTGAAAGCCATCCGCGCCGAGGAACTGGCGCTGATCGGCGGCCCGCCGCCGGTGGAGGCCCTGCCCGCGCCCGCAGCGTCCCAGGACGCCTCCCCGCCGTCGCCGGGCGACACGGCCAAGCCGGAATGGTTCGGCTTCGCGCGCCGCCTCGCAAGCAAGATCCGGCGCGAGCCCGAGCAGCCGCAGGGCGGCGACTGGCGGTTGGCGACGGCGCTGGCCAATGTCGACGATCGTGACATTCCCCGCGCCGCGCCGCGCCCGGCTCCCGCGGCGACCCAACCCATCGACCTGCACGCCGAAGCGCTGCACGTGGTGGAGAAGCTTCAGGCGCTGGCCATCGATCTGGACCGCGCGCTGGGCGATGATCCCGCGCCTGACATGTGGCGGCGCTATATCAACGGCGAACGCAGCGTGTTCACGCGCCGGTTGGTCGCCTCGATCGGCCGCGACGGCGCAGATCGCATCGCGCAACGCTATGCCGCCGACACCGATTTCCGCCACCATGCCGACCGCTACATGGGCGAATTCGAAGGCCTGCTGGACGACGCCGCATCGCGCGACCGCGACCAGATTCTGGTCGAGACGTTCCTGACCTCGCAGACCGGACGGCTGTATCTTCTGGTGGCGGCCGCGACCGGTCGGCTCTGAAACGAGCCGAACCGGCGGCCGCGCGGCGCGTCACCGCGCCGTGACGCGGTTCAGCCAGGCGATGAGATCGGCCACGACTTCGGCGCGGTTGGTCTCGTTGAACATCTCGTGCCGGCCGCCCGGATAGAACAGGGTCTCGACGTCCTTGACGCCGGCATCTCGATAGCGCGATGCGAGCAGGTGAAGCAGTTCCAGCCGGGCGTTGAGCGGATCCTGGTCGCCGGCGACCAGCAGGACCGGAAGGCCGGCGCGGACGCTGGACGGCGTCGCGGCGCGGCCCGCCAGCGCGAAAATCTGGCCGACGCATTCCGGCCGCGCAGTGAAGCCGCATAGCGGATCGGCGATATACTTATCGACCTCGGCCACGTCGCGGCTGAGCCAGTCGAACGGCGTGCGGATAGGCCCGAGCCCTTCGTTGAAAGCGGTGTCGAGCTTGACGGCTTCCGGGTCGGCCATCCGCGCCGCGAGGGCATCGACAGCCGACGATCCGGAAAGCACCAGCGCGTCGATCTCGCTGCTGCGGTCGAGCACGAAATACTGGGCCGCGAACGAGCCCATGGAGTGCCCCAGCAGAACCAGCGGCAGGCCCGGATTTTCCTCGCGCGCCATGGCGGCGATGACGCCGAGATCGCCGACCACCGCTTCGAAACCGCCCGGTCCGAAATCGCCGAGCGCATCGGGCCCCGGGGCGGTATGGCCGTGGCCGCGATGATCATGCGCATAGACCGCGTAGCCGGCGGCGACCAGCGCCGCAGCGAGCGGAGCGTAGCGCTGGGCGTGTTCGCCCATGCCGTGCGATATCTGGACGATCGCGCGGGGCTGCGCGGCCGGCCAGCGCCAGGCGGCGAGCGACACGCCATCGACGCCCTTCACGCGGAAGGCTTCGGGCGTCATCTCATTCCTCGACATAACGGATTCTGTCGGACGCGCCCTCTGAGAGAACCCACCCGACCGATTGCTTCAGCACCTTGCCCAACGCCTCGTCGAAGGCGAGGACGACGTCAGGTACACGGTCGCTGGCGGCCAGCGCCGTCGCCGACGCGGTGGTGGAGGCGATGATGCCGCCGCTGGACTGGCGCACCAGCTTGAGCACCAGCCGCACCACGACGTTCGCGCCGCCGGCCCCATCCGAAACCGCCTCAAACTCGCGCAGTTCCGAGGTGAGGATGTAGTCGCCGGAAAGGCCGATGGAACGGCGTCCGACGCCGACGATCTTTCCCGAATTCTCGAACGATTCGACCAGCAGCGTCTGGACCAGCGCCGGGGCGCGGTCGGTCCACTTCACGCCCGGGAAATACTGGACCTCGAGATGGCTGGGCCTCACCGCGATGCGGTCGGTGTTGATCGCGTTCGGCGTGGTGGGCTCTTCAACCACCAGCTGCCAGTTCACGCGGGGCATGCCCTCGTCGAAGGTGTTCTTGGGCGACAGGTCGTAGAGCTGCGGCGGGCTGGAGGCGATGATGCTGCAGCCGCCGAGGCCGATGAGGCCGGCCAGCGCGAGGGCCAGCGCCGGGCGTTTCGTCGTCGTCATCTTCTACCCTTGTATTCGGGCGCGTCCGTGCCGGTGAGGAAGCCGGCCGGATCGCTTTCGATCTTGGAGAAGGTGCGCTCGAGCGTCGCGGTGAGCTGGCGCGCCTCCTGAATGAAGGCGGTGAAGGCGGAAAGGCCGCCGCGCGCGAAGTCGCGGAACGCGGGCCGAATGTCGGAAATCAGCTTGTCGAGATCCTCGGCCACCTCGGCGATGTTCTTGCCCGCCGCCTCGACCGCGCTGAGCGCCGGGCCGATCTGGCGGCTGGTGTCGGCGATCATCTTGTCGACATTGACGGTGATGCTGTCGAGCCGCGCCGAGGCGCTTTCGATCTTCTCCATGACGGAGTCGAGGCGGGCGGAGAACTTGCGGACGTTTTCCAGCGTCTCGGCCACCGCCGCACGGTTCTTGTCGGACAGAAGCGCGTTGCCCCTGGCGAGGAAGCTGGCGGCGGAAGCCAGCAGGTTCGGCGCGGTCTGCACCACCTCCTGAATGCCCGTGAGCCGCGCCGGAATGACGGGATATTCCTGGTCGGGCGCGGCGACGCGCGGCCCGCTGGAGGGCGAGCCGCCCGTCAGCTGCACGATGCCGACGCCGGTGAGGATGCCGGCGTCGATGGAGGCTTCGGTGTCTTCCTTGACCGGCGTGTTGGCGTTGAGGCGGATGCGGACGCGGACGCGGCGCGGATCGTTGGGGTCGAGGCGGACGTCGGTGACCTCGCCCACCTTGATGCCGCTGTAGCGCACCTCGGAAGCGACGCCGAGGCCGGAAACCCCGCCCTCGAAGACGATTTCGTACTCGTCGTAACGCTGGTCGAAGCTGAACTGCCCCAGCCATACCAGGAACACGAACGCGGCGAGCACCGTCGCCAGCGTGAACGAGCCGATCAGGACGTGGTTGGCTTTGATTTCCATATCAGTCCGCCACCTTACCCTTACCGTGCGTCTCGCCCCAAGCACTCGTCGCGGCACGGGCGCGCGGGCCGTGGAAATATTCCCGGATCCAGGGGTGATCCTGTTCCAGCATGTCGTCCATCGTGCCGGTGACGAGAACGCGCTTTTCGGCCAGCACGGCGATCCGGTCGCAGATGGCGTGCAGGCTGTCGAGGTCGTGCGTCACCATGAAGACGGTCAGGCCCATGGTCTGCTTGAGCTGGAGAATGAGCTGGTCGAACGCCGCCGCGCCGATGGGGTCGAGGCCGGCGGTGGGCTCGTCGAGGAAGACGATCTCGGGGTCGAGCGCCAAGGCCCGGGCGAGGCCCGCGCGCTTTTTCATGCCGCCCGACAATTCGGACGGGAACTTGGGCCCGGCCTCGGGGGCGAGACCGACCAGGCCGATCTTCACCGCCGATATCTGGTTCATCAGCTCTTCGGGCAGGCGCAGATGCTCGCGCATCGGCACCTCGATGTTCTGGGCGACCGTCAGGCCCGAGAACAGCGCGCCTTCCTGGAACAGCACGCCCCAGCGCTGTTCGACCGCCTGGCGCTCGTCGGCGCTGAGATTCTTGAGCTTCTGGCCGAAGACCGTGATCTCGCCGGCCGCAGGCGTGAGCAGGCCGACGATCGCGCGCAGCAGAACCGACTTGCCGGTGCCCGAGCCGCCCACGATGCCCAGCACCTCGCCGCGATAGACGTCGAGGTCGAGATTGTCATGCACGACCTGCTTGCCGAACTGGTTCCGGAGGCCGCGAACTTCGATGATCTTCTCGCGCGAGGCGTCGGCCATTCTCACCACCCCAGATTGACGAAGAGGATGGAGAACAGCGCGTCGGCGATGATGACGACGAAGATGCCTTCCACGACGGACTGGGTGGTGCGCTGGCCCACCGACTCCGCGCTGCCCGTCACGCGCAGGCCCTCGAAGCAGCCGATCGCGCCGATGAGGAAGGCGAAGACGGGTGCCTTGATGATGCCGACCCAGAAATGGCGCGGCTCGACGACCTGCTGCAGGCGCTCCACATACATGATGGGCGAGATGTCCAGCGCCGCCACCGCCACAACGCCGCCGCCGATCAGTCCCGCGATGCCGGCGAGGAACCCGAGCAGCGGCAAGGTGATGACCAGCGCCAGGATGCGCGGCACGATCAGCATCTCGACCGGGTCGAGGCCAAGCGTGCGCATGGCGTCGATCTCCTCGCGCATCTTCATCGAGCCGATCTGCGCGGTGAAGGCGCTGCCCGAACGGCCAGCCACCAGAATGGCTGTGAGGAGGATGCCGATCTCGCGCAGGAACGAGATGCCGATGAGATCGACGGTGAATATCTGGGCGCCGAAACGCTGAAGCTGCTCGGAGCCCTGATAGGCCAGCACCGCGCCGATCAGGAACGACATCAACATCACGATGGGCACGGCGTTGAGGCCGGTTTCCTCGATGTGATGGACGAGCGATGTGAAGCGCAGGCGCACCGGCTTCAGCGCGGTGCGCGCGAAGGTGTAGATGACCAGGCCCATGAAGCCGATCGCGTCGCGCGCGCCGTCCTTGAGATGGACCATCGCCCCGCCGGCGCGGGAGAGCATCACGATCAGCGGATTGGGCGGGCGGCCGCGGCGCGGGTCGGGCTTGGGCTCCGCCTTCTGGACAGCCTCGAGCAGCGACATCTGGTCGTCGGACCCGCCCTGCAGGCTGACGGTTCCCCCGCCCTTTTCGACCGCCGCGCGCGTCCGGTCGAGCAGCCACGCGCCGGTCGTATCGAAGCGGCCGAGCCCGGCGAGGTCGAATTTCACCGCGCCTGCGGGGAACTTCAGCGCACGCAGCTGGCGGTCGAGCTTGAGCGCATTGGAAATGTTCCAATCGCCGGTCAAGGCAAGAACGTCGCCCTTCAGCGCAGCAGCGCCGGCAGCGGACCGGTTCTCATCGGGGGGCGCGGCGCTGGTCATCGTTATGCGAAGTGACAGGCTGCGCGGCGCAGCGTCAAGGCCGCATGGCGGTGCGAGGCCTCGCATTTTCGGGGAAAATCGTGGCGGACGCGGCGAAGTGATCGACACGAATCGGCCGCATCTCTACCTATCCTCGTCGTGATGAAACTGATCCCGACCCTGGCGCTGGCGATCACGCTGGCCCTTATGCCGGCCGCCGCGCAATCGAGCGAGAACGCGGATGACGCGGCCATCGACGCCGCCGGCACCGCCGGCGCGGCCTATGACGCCTTTCTGGGCGGCCGCTACGAAGAGGCGATCGCCATCTGGCTGCCGCTGGCGAATGACGGCGACGCGGCGGCGCAGTTCAACATGGGCGTGATGTACGCCAACGGGCTGGGCGTCGACCGCGACATGGGCGTCGCGATGCGCTGGTGGGAGGCGGCGGCGCAACAGCTTCACGTCCGCGCCGCGCACAATCTGGCGCTGGCGATGCTGGCCGGCGAACCGCAGGGCGGTGCGGAGCGCGACGACGACCAGATCGACTACACGGCGGTCCTGCGCTTTCTCAAGATCGGCGCGGACGCCGGCTATCCCAATTCCGAGTACACGCTGGGTAAGCTCTACGCCGAGGGCGTCGGCGTCGAGGAAGACCCGCGCCGCGCCGCCGAACTGTTCCTCAGCGCCAGCATCAAGGGCTTCGCCCGCGCGCAGTATAATCTGGGCAAGATCTATCGCGACGGCGACGGCATGAAGGCCAATGCCGGTCTTTCGCTGTTCTGGTTCGCGGAGGCCGCCGAACGCGGCCACCCCCGCGCGCAGGATCGCATGGCGCATCGCAGGTTCGCAGGCGAAGGCGTGCCGCAGGACAATGTCGAGGCCCTGAAATGGGCGATCCTGGCGTCGGCGCAGGGCGTCGAAGCCTCGCAGAAGCTGCGTTTCGACCTCACCACGTCGATGAGCCAGCGGCAGATCGCAGAAGCGGAAAAGCGCGCGGCCGCCTTCGCCCCGCGCAAGGGCCCTGTCCTCAACCTGCCCCGCGCGCCGGCCAATTGATGGCGCCTGTCATCGCGATCCGGCGCGAAAGCTGGCCGCTGGAGCGGCCGTTCGCGATTTCGCGCGGCGTGAAGACGGCCGCCGATGTGGTCGTGGTCGAAGCCCGGGATGGCGGATATGTCGGGCGCGGCGAGTGCGTGCCCTATGCCCGCTATGGCGAGACGCCCGACAGCGTGGAGGCCGAACTGCGCGCCGCGCGCGTGCCCGAGGACCTGCCGCCCGGCGCAGCGCGCAATGCGCTGGACTGCGCGCTCTGGGATCTGAAGGCCAAGGCGGCGGGCGCGCCGGCATGGCGGCTGGCGGGCCTGCCGCAACCGCGCGCGGCGACGACCGCCTACACGATCAGCCTCGACACGCCTGAGGCCATGCGGCTGGCGGCGCGCGCGGCGGCGGCGCGGCCGCTGCTCAAGGTCAAGCTGGGCGGCGAAGACCCTGTCTCACGCATCGCAGCGGTGCGGGACGGCGCGCCGGCCGCACGCCTGATCGCCGACGCCAACGAAGGCTGGAGCTTCAGTCAGCTGACCAGGATCGCCGACGATCTTGCGGCGTTGGGCGTCGAACTGATCGAGCAGCCCCTGCCCGCCGGCGAGGATAGCGAACTCGACGGCTGGGCCAGCCCGCTGCTGCTTTGCGCCGACGAGAGCTTTCACGTCGCCGCCGATATCGCGGCGCTGAAGGGCCGCTATGGGGCGATCAACATCAAGCTCGACAAGGCCGGCGGCTTCACCGAGGCGCTGGCCTGCGTCCGCGCCGCCGAGGCGGCCGGCCTGAAGATCATGATCGGCTGCATGGTGGCGACATCACTGGCGATGGCCCCGGCCGCCCTGCTGGCCGGGGCGTCCGACTATGTCGATCTCGACGGCCCGCTTTTGTTGCGCCAGGACCGCACCGACGGCATCCGCTTCGACGGCAGCCTGATGTCGCCGCCGACAAGCGCGCTGTGGGGCTGAAGATTCAGATACCCCCGCCGTCATGGCGATAGCGATAGCTGCGCCGTTCCTCTCGCAGCGCCGCATAAGTGGGTGAGGCGCGGATGACGGCGATCAGCTGATCGGTGTCCGCCGCGCTCACGATGCGGTTCGACGGCCCGCCGATGCGTTGCGGCGCAAGAATGCGTCCGGCGATGCCGTCGGCGGCGATGAAGATGTCGCCCGTGAGCGGCGCGCCCAGAACGAAGCGGAAGTAGATCGCGCCGGCGATATAGGCGGCCGCCTCCTCGACCCACGCGCCGATCCGCGTCCGGTAATAGTCGAACATTGCGTGGGTGGCCTCGTGCACCAGCGTCCTGCATTCGCGCGCGCCGGTTCCGTAGTCGGCGCGCGGCACGACGATGGCGTTACGGCCGGCGTGATAGGCGGCCCCAGTTCCGGCGGGCAGATGCGTATCGACCCGCACCGACATCGGCCGCCGTCCGGCCGACCGCGCCGGGCCGCCGTGCGTCGTATCCAGCGATGCGCCGATCACCATGTGCGGCCGGGCGGCTACATGGTGATCGGC
>CAZBPO010000013.1:11331-11800 GCA_964493795.1 uncultured Flavobacteriaceae bacterium | reverse complement strand
CGATCACCATGTAGCCGCCCGGCCGCACATGGAAACCGCCGACCGTAAAGTCGATGCTGGCGCAGGCAGGCCCCATCAGCACGTTCGCGATGCGCCGTCTCAATCCGGCGAGTTCCGCTTCGGTCGTCATGCCAACGCCCTCGTCGCAAGAATTGACGTGATCGTGTTCCGGCGATCGCCGCTTGCCAATGCGGCATTCGGGCGTATCATCATCGGGCAAACAGAGGAGTGGACTCCAATGCAGAAGAAAAGCTGGGCGAAGCCCAAAGCGGTCGAGACTCACGCGGCCATGGAGATCAACTGCTACGTCTCCTGCGCGCTGAAAAAGTAGTCAGCGGAGACAGTCAGGTATCCTTCATGCGGCTCCTGGTTCTTGGATCCGGGGCCGGCGGCGGACTCCCGCAATGGAATGCGCCTAATGAGAACGGGCGGGCCGCCTTCGGGCGTGACCCGCTCGTTCCATTTCGGA
>CAZBPO010000013.1:7795-11321 GCA_964493795.1 uncultured Flavobacteriaceae bacterium | reverse complement strand
GACCTGGCTTCCAAGCCAAGTGGCAACGGTTGCAGCTCCGCTAGCGAATTCAGCCAATCTAGTCATATCCACACCAAGATACAATGCAAGAGCAAAGTGGGCACGCAAGATCAGGAGAGATTGTGTGCCCACTTTTTCATTCTGGCTCAGCCACTAGCAGAGGGGACAGCAATAGGCTTTTCTTCTGGACGGCGCAGGCTGGGCCATCCTCAACGCCGCCCCCGATATCCGACAACAGATCATCGACAACCGCCCTCTGCATCCGCAGAGCGCGCCGCGTTCCTCACCGATCCGGGCGGTGCTGCTGACCGGCGGCGAAATCGACCAGGTGACGGGCCTGCTGACCTTGCGCGAGCGTCAGCCTTTCGACCTGTGGGCAAGCGCGCCGACTCTGGCGGCGCTGGCGATGAACCCGATTTTCGAGGCGCTGACGCCCGAGATGGTGACGCGCCACGCCGTAACGCCGGGCACGGCGTTCGAGCCCCTGCCCGGCCTAACCGTGACCCCGCTGGATATCCCCGGCAAGGCCCCGCTCTATCTTGAGCGCACCCGCCCCGATCCGGCCCAGGGCGAGCCGGGTGACTGTCTGGCGTTCCTGCTGGAAGCCGGCGGACGGCGCGCCGTGTTCGCGCCCGGATGCAAGGCGATGACCGCAGAACTGGCGGCCGCCTGCGACAGCGCCGACGCGGTGTTCTTCGACGGCACGCTTTACGACGACGACGAGATGATCCGCGCGGGCGAAGGAACCAAGACCGGCCGGCGGATGGGGCATATGCCCATGACCGGCGACGGCGGCGTGGTCGGGGCGTTCGCGCCGCTGGCGGCGAAGCGCAAGTTCTTCATCCACATCAACAACACCAACCCCGCCGTCCGGCGCGGTTCCGCAGAACGCGCGCATCTGGCCGCCGCCGGATGGGAGATCGCCGAGGACGGCATGGAGCTGCATCTGTGAACGCGCTGATGACGACGGCCGAACTGGAGGCTGCGCTGCGCGCCGTGGGGGCGGTGCGCTATCACGACAAGCATCCGTTTCACCGGCTGCTGCATGGGGGCCAACTGACCCGGACCCAGGTGCAGGCCTGGGCGCTGAACCGCTATGTCTATCAGGCCCATATCCCGATCAAGGACGCGGCGCTGATCGCGCGCTGTCCCGACCCCGCGCTCCGCCGCGCCTGGCGCTCGCGCCTGGCCGATCACGACGGCGACGAGGCGCGCGAAGGCGGCATCGCGCGCTGGCTGCGCATGACCGATGCGCTGGGGCTGGAGCGCGACCTCGTCACCTCGATGAACGCCGCCCTGCCCGGCACGATCTTCGCCGTCGACGCCTATGTGCGGTTTGTGTCCGAGCGCAGCCTGCTCGAAGCGGTCGCGTCGTCGCTAACCGAATTGTTCGCACCCAAGATCATCGCCGAACGCGTAGAGGGCATGCTGGCCAACTACGATTTCGTCGACAGCGCGGCGCTTGCCTATTTCACGCCGCGTCTGACCGAAGCGCCGCAGGACTCGGCCTTTGCGCTCGATTATTGCCAGCGTCATGCCGACACGCCCGAAAAGCAGCGCCAGGTGATCGCCGCGCTGGAGTTCAAATGCGGCGTGCTGTGGTCGATGCTCGACGCCCTGCATGTCGCCTATGTCGCGCCCGGCGTCGCGCCGCCCGGCGCGTTCCAGCCCGCGCCGTGAGCGCGCCGCGCCTGAAGCCGGGCGTGCGCCTGCACCGCGACCGGGTGCGCGGGCGCGATGTTCTTCTGGCGCCTGAGCGCGTGGTCGAACTGGACGAGGCGGCGCTGGCCATTCTCTCGCGGCTGGACGGCGCGACCGGACTGGCCGCGATCGCTGCGGCGCTGGCCGCCGAGTACGACGCCGATGCAGCCGAGATCGAGGCCGACGCCGCGGCGCTGATCGCCGATCTGGCGCTGAAAGGCTATATCAGCCCATGAACGCGCCCGCGCCCGTCGGCCTGCTGGCCGAACTGACCCATCGCTGCCCGCTTTCCTGTCCGTACTGCTCGAACCCGCTTGAGCTGGCGCGGCCGCAGACCGAGCTGGACGCGGCGACATGGGCGCGCGTGTTTCATGAGGCTGCCGATCTGGGCGTGTTGCAGCTTCACCTTTCAGGCGGCGAGCCCGCCTCACGGCGCGACCTTGAGGAGATCGTCGCCGCCGCACGCGCCGCCGATCTCTACGTCAATCTCATCACCTCGGGCATCGGGCTGACCGAGAAGCGGCTGGGCGCGCTGGCCGCCGCAGGGCTGGACCATGTGCAGCTGTCGGTGCAGGACACCGATGCCGGCGGGTCGGACAGGATCGGCGGCTATCCCGGCTTTGCGCGCAAGATGGACGTGGCGCGCTGGACCCGCGCGCTGAACCTGCCGCTGACGCTGAACGCACCGCTGCACCGGGCCAATGTCCATCACGCGCGCGCCTTCATCGAGATGGCGCTGGAGATGGAGGCCGGGCGCATCGAGCTGGCGCATGTGCAGTATTACGGCTGGGCGCTGGCGAACCGCGCGGCGCTGATGCCGACCCGCGCACAGCTCGACGACACGATCGCGGTGGTGGACGCGGCGCGCGCAGAACTAGCCGGGCGGCTGGTGATCGACTTCGTGCTGCCCGACTATTACGCCAGCGCGCCCAAGCCCTGCATGGGCGGCTGGGGACGCGAGGTGATCGTGGTCGCACCCGACGGAGCGGTCATGCCATGCCATGCGGCGCGCAGCCTGCCCGGCCTTACGTTCCAGTCGGTGCGCGACATGCCTCTTGCGGAAATCTGGCGCGAGGGACCGGCGTTCAATCTCTATCGCGGCACGGACTGGATGAAGGCGCCATGCCGCGGCTGCGCCAGAGCCGAGGCCGACTGGGGCGGATGCCGCTGTCAGGCGCTGGCGCTGGCCGGCGATGCCGCCGCCGCCGACCCGGTCTGCGATCTGTCGCCGGCGCATGCGCGCCTGAAGGCGCTGGCCGAAGCGGAAGCCGGCGCGCCGCCGCCGCCCTATCGCTATCGCACATTCGCCTGACGGTTCCCGGCTTAGCGGGCGCGCGCCGCGAACAGGCTGCGGCCGTTCCAGGCGCGGGCGAGAGCAAGGACGAGGCCGAGCGAGATCAGCGACAGCGCCGTCATCAGCAGGTAGGTCAGCGGGCCAGCGAGATCGTAGAGCGGGCCTATGGAGAGCGTCACCAGGCCCATGCCGAAGCCATAGGCCATGACCGAGAACAGCGACTGGCCGGTCGCCGCCAGACGCGTCGGCACGGCGAACCCGAGGAATTTCATGGTGCCCAGATGCACCAGGCCGAACGAGCCGGCGTGGAACAGCTGAAGCAGCAGCACGCCGACCGGGCCGGTGTCGAAAGCCATGCCGAGCCAGCGCACCGCGCCCATCGCCACGCCCAGCGCGATCAGCGCCGTCGCCGGCGCGCTGCGCACGATCTGACCGCCCAGCGCGAACAGCACGACTTCGGCCAGCGTGCCGATCGCCCAGAGCGCGCCGATGAACGTGTCGGAGTAGCCGAAGCTGCGGAAGGTGATGGTG
>CAZBPO010000013.1:0-7785 GCA_964493795.1 uncultured Flavobacteriaceae bacterium | reverse complement strand
GTGCCGAAGGCGTAGAATACCGCGTGCGCCGTCTGGGCGAAGGTGACCGTCACCAGGAACAGCAGGAAGACCGGCTGGCGCAGCAGGACGCGGGCCTCTGAGAAGATGCGTTGAACGGCGCGGCCCATCGCCTTGCGTTCCGTGCGCCGGTCAGACAGTAACGGCGGCAGCGGCCAGAAGGCGATGGCGCAGCCGCCCAACATCACTGCGATCATCCAGGCGACCGCATCGGCGCCAGCGAAGCCGACCGCGAGACCGCCGAGATAGTTGGTGACGACGAAGGCGAGAGAACCCCAGAGCCGGACATGGGCATAGTCGAAGCGATACTCGATGGCGCCGCGCGCCGTGACGGCCTCGACGATCGGGCCGGTGGCGCTGTTCAGCGGGACGGCGATCAGCACCAGCGGCAGGATCGCCACCAGCCCGAAGCTCGGGCCCAGCGCCGCCATCAGGCCGAAGGCCAGCGCCGCCAGGCCTGCGCAGGCCATGGCCACCCGCCTTCTGTCGCCGAGCGCGTCGGCTATGATGCCGGCGGCCGGGCTGATGAAGACGCGCAGGAACATCGCAGACGCCAGCACGAGACTGATCTGCGAGGCTTCCAGCCCCTGCCCTGTCAGCCAGAGCGGAAAGAACGGCAGGTAAATGCCGCCCACTGCCGCGGGCGCGGCCTGAGCGATCGAGAAACGGAGGCGGATGCCCCCCATCGGCCTCACATCACGGGCAGGAAGAGACGGCGACGGTCGCCCGATTCCTTGAGGAAAGCGAGGATATCCTTCTCCGCGCGGCGCGCCTCAGCCCCCTGCTCGTTTTCAAGCCTCTCGTGCAAAGCGATCAGCTTGCGGCGGAGAACCGCATTGGCGGCGTTGAGATCGGCGATGGTGTTCGAGGCCGCCCGGGTGTCGTCGGCGACCCCGCTGGCGGCCAGCAGTTCGGCCATGCGGGCGTTCTCCCATATGCGGGTGTCGGCGCCCTTGGCGTATTCCTGCGCCGAAAGAAGCATCACCAGCGCCACGGTCGAAGCGCCGCCCTGCGCATAGCCGGGCGGCAGCGCGGGCGCGACTTCGCTGAGCAGGCGGGTCGCGCCGACCGTCAGCAAGGTATCTGCTTCGGGGATCATGCCGCGTACTCCTGAAGGCGGGTGGAGATCACCTGATTGTGGAAAGACAGCGCGTAGCAGCCAGCGAAGGCGTTGATCGGATCGGTGTTCGTGCCGTCATGCACTTCGGCCGCAGCGCTGATCCAGATGGCGATGCCCTTGAGGCTGGCGAACATGTCCCACCACTTCATCGCTGCGGGATCGGCCATGAGCCCGCTCGTCTGTTCCCAGCGCGCAATCGCCTCGGCGCGCGAGCACATGCCGGCGGGCCGGTCGGGATTGTGATGCGCCCAGAGCGGATCGAGCGCCCAGCCCAGGTCCTCGAGCGGATCGCCGAGATGGGCCATCTCCCAATCCAGCACGGCGGCGATCGCGCCCTCGCGGAACAGGAAATTGCCGGTGCGATAGTCGCCGTGGACGACAGATATCTTCTGGGCCGGCGGCGGCGGATTGCGGCGGAGCCAGCGGATCGCGGCGCGGGCGATCGGCTGCGGCTCGCGCTCGTCCTCGTCGATCACCTTCTCCCACTTGTCCAGCTCGGTCGACCAACAGGCGTCCGGCTCGGGGGCCGCCCAGTCGAGGCCCCGTCCGCGCGGATCGGCCTTCGCGATCTCGCCCAGCGCCCCGAAGAACTGCGCGCCGATCGCCGCAGCGTGCGCGCCATAGGGATCGCCCTGCAGAACCGACGCCGCCGTCGCGTTCTCGATCTCTTCCATCAGAAAGAAGGGACGCTCAAGCCAGCTCTCGTCCTGCTCCAGCGCGAGCGCTTCGGGCACCGGCACCGGCGTTCCGTAAAAGGCGCGATAGGCCGAAAACTCGACCGTGCGCTCGGTATCGATCAGCGACGATGGCGGGTCGCGCCGCAGGATGAAGCCCCTGGCTGCGCCGCCTTCGTCCAGCCGCACGCGCCACGTCTCGCGCGATGCGCCGCCATGGATGCGCGCCAGTCCGGTCACGCTGACGTCACGGCCCTGGCGCGCCTTGAGATAGGCGGCGATACGTTCCGCCAGCGCGGGGTCTTCGATGCTCACGACGCGCCTGCCCGGCGCACGGGTCGCGCTTTCATCTCAATGGTCATCCTAACGTTTCCGTAGGCTTGTTCTTTATCGCCTCAGTCTGGCGCGCGCCGCGACGGCTGGCAAATCACGCCGCAGCGGACGGCCTGGCCGAAACGCGCGCGTGCCACGCCTTCAGGTTGTGCGCCGATTCCGGCAGCCCCAGCCCGATGAACGCCGCGAAATCGAAGATCGTCAGCGCCGCGATGTCGGCCATCGAGAAGGTGTCGCCCGCGATGTAGTCCCGGCCCGCGATCTCGCGGTCCATCCACGCCATCCGGTCGAGGACGCGGCGGCGGCTTTCCTCGCCGAACTCGGGGAAACGGGGAATGCCCAGCTTCTCGCAATAGGCCTGGGTATAGGGATGGACGTTGATCCAGACCTGGCTGAGATGGGCGCCGACCTGAAGCTCGACGCGCCGTATCCACATGTCGACCAACGCGATCTCGCGCGCGTCGCGGCCGAACAGCGGCGGCTGCGGGTGCAGCGCCTCAAAATAGCGGCAGATCGATACGGTCTCGCAGATCGTCGTTCCGTCATCGAGTTCCAGGACGGGGATCTGACCAAGCGAGTTCTTCTGCGCGAAGGCCGGCGACTTGTGTTCGCCTGCCGCAAGGGCAACGCGCTCCAGCGGCACGGTCAACCCCTTCTCGGCCAGGAAAATCCGAACCCGACGCGGATTAGGCGCCGGCATCTTCTCGTCGTAGAGTTTCATCGCCTATCCTCCCGCGCGTCTTCGTTATGAAGCCGCTTGTTGTCTTTCAATGATCGCTAGGCGCGCCGCGCCCGGCCGTCAACAGGATGGAGCCGAGCCGCCGATGTTGCTGGTTCTCGCCGGGCTGTCCGGCCTGCTCGCCGTCGCCATGGGCGCGTTCGGCGCCCATGCGCTGCGCGGCTCGGTTTCGCCCGAGGGGCTGGCCATCTATCAGACCGGCGCGCTGTATCATCTGGTCCACGCCGTCGCGCTGTTCGGTGCCGCCTTGCTGGCGCGCGACCCGGCGACGGGCAAGCTGGCGCTCTGGGCCGGTTATGCCTTCTTCGCCGGCACGGTGTTGTTTTCCGGCTCGCTCTATCTGCTCGCCCTCACCGGCCATAAATGGCTGGGCCCGATCACGCCGATCGGCGGCACGCTGTTTCTGGCCGGCTGGGCGCTGGTGGCGCTGGCCGGATGGAAGGCGGCCACGTGAGCGAGCGCATTCTCATCGCCGGCTCGGGCATCGCCGGGCTCAGCGCCGCGATGGCGCTGGCAGGGCACGGCCGCGACATCACGGTGATCGACCGCGATGCCCCGCCGCCCGATCTCGGCCCCGACGAGGCGTTCGAGCGGTGGGAGCGCAAGGGCGTCACCCAGCTGCGTCACAGCCATGTGTTCCTCGGCCGTCTGATCAAGCTGATCCGCGAACGCCATCCGTCACTCTGGAGCGCGCTGCTCGCCGCCGGTGCGCGCGAGTTCTCGTTCAGCGAGGGGCTGCCGCCGGCCCTGAAGCCGGGCTATCGCGCACGGCCGGGCGACGAGGACATGTCGTTCCTGCTCAGCCGCCGGACGACGCTTGAGCTGATCATGCGCCGCTATGCGGCCACCCTGCCGGGCGTCGCCTTCGTGACTGACACCGCCATTCGCGGCGTGCTGCAGGACGGCGCGACGGTGACGGGGCTAAGGGTCGAGACCGGCGGCGTCACGCGCCAGCTCGCCGCCGACAGCGTGATCGACGCGACCGGCCGCGGCACGCAGTTTCCCGACTGGCTGGGGCTGGACGGCACCATCGTCGACACCAGCCCCGCCGGCATTCTCTATTTCACGCGGCACTACCGGCTGCTGGACGGCGCCGAGGAACCCAGCCGCGACGGCCCCGCCGGCGCGGGCGATCTGGGCTATATCAAGTTCGGCGTCTTCGCCGCCGACAACCGCCACTTCTCGATCACGCTGGCCGTGCCGGAGATCGAGACCGGGTTGCGGACCGCGACGCTGAAGCCCGAGACTTTCGACGCCATCTGCCACGCCATCCCCGGCACCGCGCGCTGGGTCGACACCGCGCGCGCCGAACCGGCCAGCAAGGTGTTCGGCATGGGCAACCTGCTGAACATCTGGCGCAGCTTCGCGCCCGGCGGCGCGCCGCGCGTGGTCAACTTCTATCCCATCGGCGACGCCGCAATGCGGACCAACCCGCTTTACGGGCGCGGCTGCTCGACCGGCGCGATACAAGCTCATCTCCTGGCCGACATCTTCGCCGAGACGCGCGATCCGGCCGCGCGGCTGACCGCGCTGGAGACGCGGACGCGCGAGCAGCTGCGGCCCTTCTACGACGTGATGGCGAAACAGGATGCGCAGGCGATCCGCCGGGCGCAGAACGAACAGACGCCCGGCTACAAACCGCGCCTGAAGGCGCGTCTGGCGAAAAGCTTCATCGAAGACGGCATCGGCCCGGCGAGCCGCAGCGACATAGAGGTGCTGCGCGCGGTGATGCGCGCCTTCCACATGCTCGACCATCCGACCGCCTGGACGCGGCGCACCGGACTGATGGCCCGCGTGCTGAAGACGTGGGTGACCCCCAAGGCGCTGAAGCGCCGCCACTACGCACCGACGCTGGGGCCGACGCGCGCAGATATGCTGCGATCGCTCGGCCTCGCCGGCTGACCCACAACACAAAAAAGCAGAACCCAGAACGAGGAGACCCCGTATGACCGCCAGCTTTCCCGAACCGCATTTCGTCGAAACCAACGGCATCAGGATGGCGGTGCACGAGGCCGGCCCGAAGGACGGCTTCCCCATCGTGTTCTGCCACGGCTTTCCTGAACTGGCCTATTCCTGGCGGCACCAGCTGCCGGCGCTGGGCGCGGCCGGCTTCCGCGCGATCGCGCCCGATCAGCGCGGTTACGGCGCGACCAGCCGGCCCGAGGGCGCCGAGAACTATTCGATGAAGCATCTGTGCGGCGACCTCGCCGGCATGCTGGATGCGCTGGGCATCGAGAAGGCCGTGTTCTGCGGTCACGATTGGGGCGGCTTCGTCGTGTGGCAGATGGCGGTTCTGTATCCCGACCGCGTCGCCGGCGTGATCGGGGTCAATACGCCCCATCTGCCGCGCGCGCCGATGGACCCCATCGCCCTGATGAGGATGGCCTATGGCGAGGACATGTACATCGTCGCCTTCCAGCAGCCGGGCGTCGCCGACGCCGCGCTGGCCGAGGACACCGCCAAGACCTTCCGCTTCTTCATGCGCAAAAGCGGCATCACGCTGGAGGAGTTCGACAAGCGGCCGGCGGAGGAGAAGAACCTCGCGCTGGTGAACGCCATCCGCAGCGACGAAAGCCTGTGGCCCGGCGAGCTGGTGATGCCGCAGGACGAACTGGACGTGTTCATCCGGACCTTCACGGAAACCGGCTTCACCGGCGGCATCAACTGGTATCGCAACTTCACGCGCAACTGGCACGAGAGCGAAGGCACCGACCAGGTCATCAAGGTTCCCAGCCTGATGATCATGGCCGAGAACGACGTCGTGCTGAGGCCCGCCATGGCTGACGGCATGGAGGCGCTGGTGCCCGACCTCGACCGGCACGTCGTGAAGGACTGCGGACACTGGACCCAGCAGGAGAAGCCGGAAGAAACCAATCGCGTCATCGTCGACTGGATGAAACGCCGTTTCGGCTGAAAAGGCTGACACGCCCGCCCAAACGTCCTAGGGATTGACGAAACGATAGTTTCAAATCCGCTTTTGGGGAGCGAGACCGCCATGGGCCTGACCCGCCGCAGCCTTGTGTTGAGCGCCGCCGCGCTGGCCCTGCTCCCGCGAACGGCGCTGGCTCAGGCGCGGCGTCGGCTGGTCGTGGTCACCGGCGGCACGGGCGGCGTGTTTTTCCCCTATGGCGGCGGGCTGGCCAAGGTGCTGTCCGAGAAGATGGCGAACACCCAGGCGACCGCGCAGGTCACCGGCGGATCGGTCGACAACGTCAAACTGCTGAACGACGGCGAGGCCGATATCGGATTCTCGACCATCGATTCAGCCTATGACGGCTTCACCGGGGCGGCCGCCTATGCCGCCGACGGCCCGCAGAACATCCGCCTTCTGGTGCGCCTCTATGACAGCTTTCTGCATGTCGTGGCGGCCGAACGGTCGGGCATCGACAGCATCGCCGCGATGAAGGGCAAGCGCATTTCGGTGGGTTCGGCCGGATCGTCGACAGAGTCGATCGCCGACCGCATGCTCGCCGCGGCCGGCTTGAACCCGGCCGGCGACATCTCGCGCGAAAATCTCGGCGTCGCGGAATCGGCCGGCGCGCTGGCCGACGGCAAGATCGACGCGTTCTTCTGGATCGGCGGATTGCCGACCTCGGCCGTCAAGGATCTCGCCTCCGGCGGGCAGAACCGCCTCCGTTTCATCGGCACGTCGGTGGAGATGGCGGTGATGAAAACCCGCTATCCGGGCCTCTATGCCGATATGACGATGCCCGCCGGCACCTATGCCGGCCAGGACGACGACGTGCCCGGCCTTGGCGTCGCCAATGTGCTGGTCGTCTCCGCTGAGGCAGAAGACGCGCTGGTGACGGACATCCTGAGCTGCATCTTCGACAATCTCGACGCCGTGCACCGGATCCACCCCGAAGCCGAAAGCCTCGCGCTCGCCGGCGCCTATGTGAAGACGACCGTGCCGTGGCATCCGGCGGCCGAAAAGTTTTACGCCGGCCGTCCCGCCGGGACGCCTTGAGGCTGGAGCGCCGATGAGCGCCGTCGCGGACGACGATTCCGCGCGCGACTCCGAAGGCGGGCCGTCGCGGTTCCCGCCCGGCCTGATCGGCAGGCTGTGCTTCGTCGCGTGCGTGGCGCTGGCGGTCTATGCGCTGGGCTGGACGCCGTCCACGGTCAATACCGTCGTCTATCGCGCCACCTTCCTTGGCGCGGTACTGGCGCTGGTGTTCATCCTCACCCCGGCGAAAGCGGGAACGCGCGGCGAAATCATCGAGCTGCTGGCCGTCACGCTGGTCGCGCTGGCGCTGTTGGCGTTCGTGGCGATCGAGGGACGCATCGCCGAGCGAAACGCCGATGACCTGACGATCATCGTTCTCGCCGGCATCGCTTTTGCGCTGGCCCCGGCCGGGGCGCTTTGGCCGGCGTTGGGGCGGCTGAAGCTGGACGCCTGGCTCTTCGCAGCGCTGGCCATCGCCTGCGCGCTCTATCTCTGCCTCGAGATCGAGCAGTACAAGACGCGGCCCACCAAGCCGACGCCGGAGGAGTTGGCGCGCGGCGCGGTGCTGATCCTGCTCGTGCTCGAGGCGACGCGCCGGGCGGTCGGCTGGATCCTGCCCTTCATCGCCATTCTGTTCCTGCTCTATGCGTGGTTCGGGCCGGCGATGCCCGAGCCGTTCGACCATCGCGGCTTCTCGCTGAACCGCATCATCGGGCAGAACTACCTGACGCTGGAGGGCATCTTCTCGACGCCGCTGGACGTGGCGGCGACCTTCATCGTGCTGTTCACGATCTATGGCGCGGTGCTGGAGCGCGGCGGCGCGGGCAAGTTCTTCATCGACTGGGCCTTCGCGCTGTTCGGGCGCAAGGCGTCGCCCGCCGCGCCGGGCCGCGCCGTCGTCGCCTCGGGCTTCCTGCTTGGCACCGTGTCCGGCTCCGGCGTCGCGACCACGGTG
>CAZBPO010000012.1:18774-26425 GCA_964493795.1 uncultured Flavobacteriaceae bacterium | reverse complement strand
CTGAAATTCATCCGCCACGCGCGCGAGCTCGGCTTTGCGGTCGACGATATCCGCGAGTTGCTGCGCCTTTCGGCGCACCCGGATGCGCCGTGCGAGGCGGCGGATCAGATCGCCGCCCGCCAGCTCGCCGAGGTGGAGCGCAAGCTGGTGCGGCTTCAGGCGCTCAAGCGCGAGCTGAAGCGGATGACGTCAGGCCCGCACGGCGCGGTCCATGCCTGCCGCATTATCGAGACGCTGGCCGATCACAGCCTGTGCGCCGACGCGCACTGAAGCGCCGCCATCTGTCTCAGGCGATGCGCGCGTTGGCCCAGTTGGTCGCGCCCGCGATGGCGGCGCGCGCCTCGCCCAGCATGGCCGCGAAGATGTGGAAGACATGCGGCTGGCCCGGCCATGTCTCCAACGTCACCGCGACGTCGTCGGCGCTCGCCTTGCCGGCCAGCGCGACGGAATCGTCCAGCAACCGCTCGGCGGTGCCCACCTGGATCAGCAGCGGCGGCAGGCCCTTCAGCGACGCGTTCAGCACCGTGGCGCGCGGATCGCTCACGTCGCCGCCGGGCGCGTAGGCCGCCGCGTATTCTTTCAGCGAGACGTCGCTGATCAGCAGGTCGTCCTCGGCCTTGGCGGCCATCGTCTTGCTGGTCATCGTCAGATCGGTCCAGGGCGACAGGCACCAGCCCCCGGCCGGCGCGGCCAGCCCGGCGTCGCGTATGGCGACCAGCGTCGCGACGGTCAGTCCGCCGCCGGCGCTGTCGCCTGCGATGATGATGTTCGAGGCGGGAATGCCCTGGTCCTCCACCAGCCAGCGATAGGCGGCCAGCGCGTCTTCGATGGCGGCGGGGCAGGGGTGCTCGGGCGCCAGGCGATAGCCCAGCGAAAGCACCCGCCCGTTGAAGCCGGCCGCGACTTCGGTGGTCAGCGGACGATGCGTGGCGATCGAGCCCACCGCATAGCCGCCGCCATGCAGATACAGCAGCACCGCGTCCTCGCGCACGTCGCGCCGCGCCTGCCACTCGGCGTCGATCCCGTTGATACGGAACGGCTGCAGCGCCACGCCCCCGGCGCGGGGGAAACCGCCCAGCGTCGCCTCCATCGCGGCGCGGCGTTCGTCCCAGCTTCCGGGACGGACGGCGGCGTTGGCGGCGCGCAGCAATTCGTTGACGGCGTTCAACTCGTCGGCGCTCATCTCGGTCTCCTGTTGCTTGAATTTTTATGCGGCGCTTGCGGCGGGCCGCGCCATCGTCGGCAGCGCGCGCAGCCCGCCCATGAACAGCGCGGTCGCGAAGCCCGCCGCCGCGTCGGCGTCGACCGGCTCGCGGCTCAGCATATGTTCGCCCACTTCAAACGCCACGCCCACCAGTGCGGCCATCAGATAATCGGCATCGACCGGCGGAAAGATGCCGTCGGCGATCGCCTTGACGATATCGGCGCGCAGTTCGTCGAAGCCGGCGATGATTTCGGGCGTGTCCATCCGCACGCGCATCGTGTCGGCGTTGCGCCGGATGACGGCGAAGGTCTGCCGGTCGGTCGAGATGTATTCGAAGAAGGTGCGGAACGAGCCCGAGATGAACTCTTCCACGCTGCGCGCCCGGATGCGTTCGGCCCTCAGGCGCGGACGCACGCGCAGCGCGTTCTCGTCCTGGATCGCCTGGAAGACCTCTTCCTTCGACTTGAAGTAGTTGTAGAACGTGCCGGAGGCGAGGTCGGTGGCCCGGATGATGTCGCGCACCGTGGTCGCGCCATAGCCCAGCTTGGTGAAGACTTCGCGCGCCGCCATCAGGATGGCTTCGCGGTTGGCGGTTTTTGTTCGCTCTCGTTTCCCTGTCATGGCGGCATCTCCCGTAATTGGAGATGTGGCGTCAATTTCCTCTTTGTCGCAGACACAAGATTTCCGCGCGATGCTGCAATGCAGCAGAAAATTGTTGCGCAGTTTACGTAAGGGGAAATCTTGATTCTCCCTCCCCCCGGGTCCTAGGTCGCGCCTCGGAGCCAGCCACGCCCCTGCACGAGAGCATAAGGCGGCGCGCCAAGGAGAGCATCCAATGACCGAATGTTACGTCTATGACGCCGTACGCACGCCGCGCGGCAAGGGCCGCAAGGACGGCAAGCTGCACGAGATCACCTCGCTTTCGCTCGCCACCCAGGCGCTTCAGGCGATCCGCGACCGCAACGGTCTCGACACCTCCAGGGTCGATGACGTGATCCTGGGCTGCGTCGCGCCGGTGGGCGAGCAGGGCTCGAACATCGCCCGCCTCGCCGTGCTGAACGCCGACTATGCCGAAAGCGTCGCCGGCGTGCAGATCAACCGCTTCTGCGCCTCGGGCCTGGAAGCCTGCAACATGGCGGCGGCCCAGGTCATGTCGGGCCAGTCGGATTTCGCGATCGGCGGCGGCATCGAATCGATGTCGCGTGTGCCGATGGGGTCTGACGGCGGTTCGTGGGCGTCCGATCCCTCGCTCGCCTTCAAATCCTATTTCGCCCCCCAGGGCATCGGCGCCGACCTCATCGCCACCATCGACGGCTTCAGCCGCGAGGACGTCGACGCCTACGCCGTCGAAAGCCAGAAGCGCGCCGCGCGCGCCTGGGCGGAAGGCCGCTTCAAGAAGTCGGTCGTGCCGGTGAAAGACCAGCTCGGCGCGGTCATCCTCGACCACGACGAGCACATGCGCCCCGAAACGACGATGCAGTCGCTGGGCGCGCTTCAGCCCTCGTTCGTGCAGCCGGGCGAGTTCGCCTTCGACGGCGTGGTGCAGCAGCGCTATCCGCAGGTCGAGCGCGTCAGCCACGTGCATCACGCCGGCAATTCCTCGGGCATCGTCGATGGTTCGGCCGCCGTGCTGTTCGGCACGAAAGAGGCCGGCGACGCGGCGGGCCTCAAGCCCCGCGCGAAAATCCTCGGCTTCACCTCGATCGGCTCCGAGCCGTCGATCATGCTCACCGGCCCGGCGCTGGTGACCGAGAAGCTGCTGAAGCGCCTCGGCATGAGCGTGGACGACATCGACATCTACGAGCTGAACGAGGCCTTCGCCTCGGTCGTGCTGCGCATGATGAAACGGCTCAACATCAGCCACGACAAGATGAACGTGAACGGCGGGGCCATCGCCATGGGCCATCCGCTGGGCGCGACCGGCGCGATGCTGGTCTCCACCGTCATCGACGAGCTTGAGCGTTCGGACAAGGAGACCGCGCTCGTCACCCTCTGCGTCGGGGCCGGCATGGGCACCGCCGCCGTGATCCAGCGCGTCTAAGGAAGGGATCCGCACATGAGCGATTTCACGACCTTCAAGTTCAGCGTCGATTCCGACGGCATCGCCGTCGCCGCCTTCGACGTCCCCGGCCGCTCGATGAACACCCTCACCGCCGCCGCGCTGAAGGACATCACGGCCATCGCCGAACGGGTGAAGACCGATGCCGCGATCAAGGGCCTCGTCATCACCTCGGGCAAGCCCTCCGGCTTTTGCGCCGGCGCCGATATCGGCGAGATGGAAGGCAATTCCGGCCCCAAGGGCGAGCTGACCGAGAACGAAAAGCTGAACCTTCAGTTCGAAAGCGCGTTCGGCTTCAACCGCGTGCTGCGCGGGCTCGAGACCTGCGGCAAGCCGGTCGCCGCCGCCGTGAACGGTCTGGCGCTGGGCGGCGGGCTGGAAGTCACGCTCGCCTGCCACTACCGCGTGGTCGGCGACAATCCGCGCATCCAGCTCGGCCTGCCGGAATCGAAGATCGGCCTTCTGCCGGGGGCCGGCGGCACCCAGCGCCTGCCGCGCCTCATCGGGGCGGCCAACGCGCTGCCGCTGATCCTGGAAGGCAAGCCCTCCACCCCCGCCGAGGCGCTGAAGCTGGGCTTCATCCACGCCGTCGTGCCGGCCGGCAATGAAGTCGCCGCCGCCAAGGAATGGATCAAGACCAAGGGCGACGCCGTCCAGCCGTGGGACAAGAAAGAGTTCCGCATGCCCGGCGGCACGCCGCACTCGCCGGGCGGCGGCACGGTGTTCGTTATGGGCAACGCCATGCTGCGCAAGCAGTCCTACGGCAATTATCCCGCCCAGCTCTCGATCATGAAGTGCGTTTATGAAGGCATCCAGGTGCCGTTCGACGCGGCGCTGCGCATCGAGTCGCGCTACTTCGCGGCGCTCTCGGCGCATCCCACCGCCAAGAACATGATGCGTTCGCTGTTCCTGTCGATGCAGGAACTGGGCAAGGGCGCGCGCCGTCCCAAGGACCAGCCGCCCACCGACGCCAAAAAGGTCGGCATTCTGGGGGCCGGCATGATGGGTGCGGGCATCGCCTATGTTCAGGCGCTGGCCGGCATCCACACCGTGCTGATCGACCAGACCATCGAGGCCGCCGAAAAGGGCAAGGCCTACGCCGCAGGCCTGCTGGCCAAGCAGGTGGAACGCGGCAAGATGGCGAAAGAGAAAGCCGACGGCATTCTCGCCCTCATCACGCCTGCCACCGATTACGCCCTGCTGGAAGGGGCCGATCTGGTGGTCGAGGCGGCGTTCGAGAACCGCGACATCAAGGCGACCGTCACCAAGGCGGCCGAGGCGGTCATCCCGGCGACGGCGATCTTCGGCTCCAACACCTCGACGCTGCCGATCACCGGTCTGGCCGAGGCCAGCGTCCGTCCCGAAAGCTTCATCGGCATCCACTTCTTCTCGCCCGTCGACAAGATGGGTCTGGTCGAGATCATCCTCGGCCAGAAGACCAGCCCGCGCGCCGTCGCGGCGGCGGTGGATTACGTCAAGAAGATCCGCAAGACGCCCATCGTCGTCAACGACAGCCGCGGCTTCTACACCTCGCGCTGCTTCGGCACCTATGTCGGCGAAGGTCAGGAGATGTTCGCCGAGGGCATCGCGCCGGCCATCATCGACAATGTCGGCCGCGCCACCGGCATGCCGCGTGGCCCGCTTGAACTGGCCGACGACGTGGCGCTCGACCTTGGCTACAAGGTGCGCGAGCAGACAAAAAAAGACCTCGGCACCGCCTATGTGCCGACCGCGACCGACGCTCTGCTCGAGGCGCTGGTCGTCAAGGAAGGCCGCTTCGGCCGCAAGAACTCCAAGGGCTTCTACGACTACCCGGCCAACAAGGGGCCCAAGACGTTGTGGCCGGGCCTCGCCGATCTCGTACCCGTCAAGGTCACCGAGGCCGAACCGGCGGCGGTTGAAGAGCTGAAAAAGCGCTTCCTCTACCGCCAGGCCGTCGAGGCCGCGCGCTGCTACGCCGAAAACGTCGTCACCGACCCGCGCGACGCGGACGTGGGCGCGATCCTCGGCTGGGGCTTCGCCCCCTGGACCGGCGGTCCGATCAGCCTGATCGACACGGTGGGCCTGAAGAAGTTCGTGGAAGAATGCGACCGCATGGCCCAGCAATACGGCGCCCGCTTCTTGCCCCCGCAACTCCTTCGCGACATGGCCGCCAAAGGCGAAACCTTCTACGGCAACTTCAAAGCCGCCCAGAAAGCCGCAGCGTAAGCCAACCCATCCCGCGAATACAGAAAGGCCGGGCGAAAACCCGGCCTTTCATTTTTCGACAAACGCCCAAAGCCGCCGCGTCAATTTCGCTTCATCGCGTAACTGACATTCCCAAACGACGAGCGACCGCCAGCCAAGCTTCCTCAACTCGCGGATCACGCGCGCATCGCGCGTGCGATTTCGCGCGATCTTCGGCAGCCAGTAATCCCGGTTCGTCTTCGGCTCGCGCGATCCGCGCGGGCAGTCATGCCCGTGCCAGAAACAGCCATGAACGAAAACGGCGGCCTTTCGCGAAACGAAGGCCAGATCGGGATCTCCGGGCAGATCGCGCCGCGTCAGGCTGAAGCGATAGCCCATCCGATGCGCCAGAGACCGCACGAAAAGCTCCGGCTTCGTGTCGCGCCCCTTCACCGCCGCCATGATGCGGGAGCGATCGGCGTCAGGTTTCTTCAATTTTAAGGCTGGGGTCGGTTTCGACATCATCGACGATCTCGTTATAGGCGTCGATCAGGCGTTTCAGGGCGCTCGCCGCGCCTCTCGCTGCGAACTCGCCGTGCTCGTACAGATTCGTCGCGACGAATTGTTCGATGTCGAAGATATCGATCCTGCCTCCGACGCCCGCGTTTTCGGCGAGTCCTTCGGCGGTTTGTGAGCCTTTGCGGGTCGTCACGATGATCGGTCGCAAGCCGCGTCCGAAATTTTCGACGCACTTTCGGATCAGCGCCTCCGTCGGCGTCGCGGTTACATGAATCGCGGAATCGCCAACTTCGAAATCGCCCGCGCGGCGGCTTTGATCGTCTGACGTGGAGAAGCTTTCGACCGTCACGGCTTGCGAGCCATACAAGAGGCGAAGCTTGGCTCCAACGAGATGTTGTGCGACGGCTCCGACATACTGCGTGCCCGAGCCGTCCTTCTGGCGGCGATCCGCGTCGCCGAGCAATTGCGCCACCACCGCCCGCAAAGACTTAGCCCTGTCGAACTTTACCTTGAAAGGCTTGCCGGCGAAGAACGCTCTGATACGTTCAACCCAAAATCGCTCTGCTTCCTCTAAGTCGGCCTTCGAAGGCGCATGGGCGTTCAGAAAATCGACATACGCCTTCATGTTGCCGATGCTGCCGCGGCTGGTGCGGCCACCTTCCTTAGCGAGGATGCGTGTTTCCCCATGGCGTTTCAGAATGCCTTGCACGGCTGCAGTCCCAAGCCCGAGAACCTGTCCGCCGCTTCCGGTCTTCAGTTTCTCTGCGTCTAACGGCAAGCCCATGGCTTGTGCGTGTTGGGTCACTACCAATGCGACGCTCAGCCAACCCTTGTTATTCACTCGCTCGCGTTCTGCGAACGCAGCAAGCTCTGCGCGCAGCGTCGTCACGCGGCGGCTTTCCGGCGCAAACCAACGCGCAGCAGCGGCTCGAACAAGCTTTCTCTCAGGTGCCGCACCACATCCACAACCACGCCGTCGCCGGCGAGGTGATAGGCGTCGTTGTATTTCGCCGGCAGTTCGTAGTCTTCCGGCAGACCCATCAGGCGAGCCGCCTCGCGCGGCGACAGCAGGCGCGACCTGACGCTGTTCCCCTTCACCACGATGATGGATTGGCGGCTCGATCCGCCGCCGGGCGTCCGCAGGCAGCCGGCGAGGTCGTCGAACCGCACTTCGGCGCGTTGATGCTTCACGCCGGCGGCGTCCATGCGCGTCCGCTTGTAGATCGCGCCGACCATCTTCTTGCGCGTCAACTGCGCGCCCTGAACCTTGGCCAGGTTCAGCGGCGTCATCATCGTCAGCAGGCGATCGGTCTCCGCCGGGCTATGCCAGACGACGCCGGTTGGGTCGTCTTCGATCAGATCGACCAGAGCCATATTGGAGGCGGCGGGCATGTTCATCCGCCACCAGACCCAGTTCGCGTCGGCGGCTTTGCCCAGCGCGCTTCGCGCCGTGCGCAGCCGTTGGGGGTGGATCGTCGGGTCGGGCGCCGCGCAGGTCAGCGCCTTGGGCGGGGCGCCCAGATAGCCCACGATGAACACGCGCGGACGCGATTGCGGCACGAAATGCGCCGCGTCCAGAACCATCGCGCCGACGGCGTAGCCTTCCTTGGCCAGCGCTTCGCAGATCGCGCTGAAATCGCCGCCGCGCCGGGCGCTCAGCAGGCCGAACACGTTTTCCAGCGCGACGATCTTCGGCGCGCGGC
>CAZBPO010000012.1:2405-18764 GCA_964493795.1 uncultured Flavobacteriaceae bacterium | reverse complement strand
TCTACAACGACGGCACGCAGACCATCATCAGCATCTCCGGCGCCTACGCCGAGGGCCGCGCGCCGAAGATCGTCGCGCGGCCCTCGGCGTTCAGTTGTTTGACGAGGCTCCAGAACGACCAGAAGACGCCGCTACGCTGGCCGCCCAGCCCTGCGCCTTTTCCGGCCAGCGACAAATCCTGACAGGGAAACGACCCCCAGATCAGGTCGGCATGGCCGGGCAGCTGGTCGGTCGTCACCTTGGCGACGTCGCCCTCATGGAAATGCGCGGCGCCATGATTGGCCCGGTAGGCTCGCGCCTTCACCGGGTCGAAATCATTGGCGAACAGGCATTCCCAGCCGCCGCCAAGCCCCAGCTTCGCCATCCCGCCGCCCGCGAAGAATTCATAGAATCTGGGCGTCATGGGCCGGCTCGCGTCGTTTCCGAGTCACTGCGACAGAATGGGAACAAGACATGAACTCAGGGTTAAAGGCAACCCCACCCCCCCATGGGACTTCAATCCAGCGTCCGCCTGAACCGCATCAGCGCCAGCCCGGTCAGCACCGCCAAAATCACGCCCAGCGGCCACAGATCGCCGGCGATGGCCTCGAACCCCGCGCCTTTCAGCATCGTCTCGCGCACGATGCGCAGGAAGTGGGTCAGCGGCAGGCCCTCGCCGATGAACTGGGCCCAGTCCGGCATGGCCGCGAACGGGAACATGAAGCCCGACAGCAAAATCGACGGCAGGAACACGAAGAACGTCATCTGCATCGCCTGCATCTGCGTCTTCGACACGGTCGAGATGAGATAGCCCAGCATCAGGTTCGCGAACACGAACACCGTGATGCCCGCCAGCAGGGCCAGCACGCTGCCCGAGAACGGAATGGCGAACAGCAGCCAGCTGGCGATCAGCACCAGCCCCGTCTGCACCGCGCCGATGAAGATATAGGGCGTGGTCTTGCCGATCATCACCTCGGTCGGCTTCACCGGCGTCGCCAGCAGCGTCTCCATCGTGCCGTTCTCCAGCTCGCGGGTCAGCGCGATCGAGGTGATCATCACCAGCGTCATGGTCAGCAGCACGCCCAACAGGCCCGGCACGATGTTGAACGCCGTCTCGCCCGCGGGGTTATAGAGCCGCAGCGCCACGATCTCGTAAGGCGGTGGCCCGGCCGCCAGGCCCGACAGCGGCCCCTCCAGAAACGGCGCAAAGGCGGTCTCCACGATGCGGGGCAGGGCGCCCGTCGCGCCGGCCGCCGCGACCGGGTCGGTGGCGTCGGCGGCGATCAGCAATTGCGGCCGCTCGCCGCGCACGAATTTGCGCTCGAACCCTTCCGGCACCACGATCAGAAAGGTCGCCTCCCCGGCTTTCAGCATCGCCTCGCCATCGCCGGCCCGCGTCGTCACGTGGCGGATGTCGAAATAGGTCGAGGCCTTCATCGAGGCCAGCAGCGCGCGGGTCATCGGCCCGTCCTCGCGCATCTCCACCACGGTCGGCATGTGGCGCGGATCGGTGTTGATGGCATAGCCGAACAGCAAAAGCTGGATCACCGGCATCACGATCAGAATCGCAAAGGTCAGCCGGTCGCGGCGCATCTGCACCAGCTCTTTCATGAACACCGCCGACACGCGGCCCCAGGAAAAGCGCAAGGACCGGCTCATGCCATGTTGTCCTGGCTCTGCCCCATCAGGTGGATGAAGGCTTCCTCAAGACCGGCCTCGATCGGCGTGGCGGTAAAGCCGGGCAGGGCGCGCGCGTCGTCAATGGCGCGGTTCAGCGCCGCCTTGTCGGTGCCGCACACATGCAGCACGGCCCCGAACCGGGCCACCAGCTCAACGCCCGCCGCCGCGCGCAGGCGCGCCGCCGCATCCTCCAGGTCGCCCGTCGTCACGCGCCAGGCCTTCAGCCCCACGGCCCGCGGGATATCCGGCGTCGGCGCGTCGATCAGCTTTTTTCCGTAGGCGATAAAGGCGATGGAATCGCACTGCACCGCCTCGTCCATATAGTGGGTGGAGACCAGCGTGGTGACGCCGCGTGCGGCATAGCGGCGGATCTGGTCCCAGAAATCGCGCCGCGCCTTGGGGTCGACGCCGGCCGTCGGCTCGTCCAGCAGCAACAGGTCCGGGTCGTGGATCATGCAGGCGGCCAGCGCCACGCGCTGCTTCCACCCGCCCGACAACGTGCCGGCCAGCTGGCCTGCGCGCGCGGTAAGGCCCAGGTCCTCAATGGCCTCGGCCACCCGCCGCTCGCGGTCCTTCACATCGAACAAACGCGCGACGAAGCGCAGGTTCTCGGCGATGGAAAGGTCCTCATACAGCGAGAATTTCTGCGTCATATATCCGGTGCGCGCCTTGATCAGCGCGCTCTCGCGGATCACGTCGTGGCCCAGCACCTGGCCCGATCCGTCATCGGGCCGCAGCAAGCCGCACACCAGGCGGATCGTCGTCGTCTTGCCCGACCCGTTCGGCCCCAGAAAGCCATAGATCGCCCCGCGCGGCACGCTCAGCGACACGTGATCCACCACGGTCTTCGGGCCGAACTTTTTCGTCAGCCCGTGCACGTCGATGACCGCATCAACGCTCAAGGCAGCGTCACATCCACCGGCAGGCCCGGCCTTATGGCGGCGGGGTCGGCGGGGATGGCCTCCACCAGGAAAACCAGCTTGGCGCGCTCGTCCAGCGAATAGATCACCGGCGGCGTGAATTCCGGCTCATGCGCGATGTACGAGACGCGCGCGGTCAACCCGGCCGGGCAGTCGCAGGCGATATTCACCTCGGCCCCCAACTTCACCGCCGTCAGCCGCGCCTGCGGCACGAAAAAGCGCACCTTCATGTTCTCCGGCGTCAGCAAGGCCATCACCGGCGCGCCTGCGGGCGCGACCTCACCAGTCCGCCGATAGATGCGCTCAATGGTTCCTGCCGCCGGGGCCGTCAGCGTCAGGTCGCTCAATTGCCGCTCTGCCAAGTTCAAATTGGCCTCCGCGCCGCCCAACTGGCGCAGCGCTGCGTCACGCTCGGCCTTGGCCGCCGCCAGCGCCGCCTCGGCCGATTTCAGCGCGGTGCGGTCGGCGTCCAGCTGGGCGCGCGAGGCGTTGCCGCGCTTCACAAGGTCTTCGGTCCGCGCCAGCGTCCGCGCCGCGAGGTCGCGATTGGCCTCGGCCTGGCGCACGGCTTCCGCCAGCGCGCCGTCTTCCGAAACACTCGCCCGCGCGCTCTCCGCCGCCGCCAGCGCCGCGTCCCGCGCATAGCCCGCCCGTGCGCCGTCCAGCGTCGCAAGCACCGCGCCCGCGACCACCGCATCGCCTTCCTTGACGTCCAGCGTGGCGATCACGCCCCCGTCCTGCGGCGCGATGGTGAGATAGACGGCCTCGCCATAACCCTGCAGCGCCCCGTCATCTGCGGGCGAACAGGCCGTCAGCGCGGACAGCGCGGCGAAGACGGGAAGCGCGTATCTCATGGCTTCAGTCCGTTCAGCAGAAGGTCGATCTGGCCCTCGATCACCTTGGCGGGTGGCACGTCGGTGTCGCCGCGCAGCACGTGCCGCCACATCGCGGCGAACATCACCGGCCCGATGATGGCCCGCACCGCCAGCACCGGGTCGACCGGCCGGAACACACCTTTGGAAACGCCGGTCGCCACCAGGCCTGCCAGCGCTGCGATAGCCCGTTCGACGATGGTGGCGCGGTAATAGTCCGCGATGTCGGGAAAGCGGCCAGAAATCGCGATGATCAGCCGTGGCACGGCGAAGAATCGCTGGTCGCTCAGCCGCTCGATCGCGGCCGTCGCCATCAGGTGCAGCGTGCCTTCGGGGTCGGCGCCGCCGGCTTCGGCAAAGGCGGCCAGTTGGGTCGCGATTGGCGCGATCTCGCGGTCGATCAGCGCCCGCAGCAAGGCCTCCTTGCTGTCGAAATAGAGATAGACTCCGGCTTTCGAGATACCGGCCTGGCGGGCGATGTCGTCCATCCGGGCGGCGTCGAAGCCCTTGTCCACGAACACATCCAGCGCCGCGTTCAGGATCTCGTCCGGACGGGCGTCGGCGCGGCGTTTCCATCGCGTGCCGGTCTTGGTCATGAGATGTATATTACTGACCAGTCAGTAATATACAAGCTCGGAATTGACGCGTTGGTCACGCTAATCGGGGTTCGTCATAGGCATGCCATAATGTTTCAAGTATGAAACACGCCGTTTGGGCCTCGGGCCTCACACTTGGGATCGATACACAATGCGCCTCAGCCTTTCGGCTCTCCTTCTGTCCACCGCCCTCGCGACCGGTTTCGGCGCCGGGGCGCTGACCCTTTTCGCTCCCGCCGTTCAGGCGCAGGAAGCCGTGCAGGCGGGCGAAGTCGATATCGACGCGCTGCTGGCGCTGCTGCCGGCCGAGGTCAAAGCCAGCTATGGCGGCAAGTCGTATGACGCGCTGTCCGGCGTCACGACGGTTCGCGACCTCAAGATCTTCGATCCGGGCGCAGAAACGCAGAACTTCATCGCCATTCAGGAGATCGGCCTGCGCGGCGTCGATATGGCGGCGTTCAAGCATGTCTTCGATTTCGCCGCCTATGGCGCGACGCCCGACGAGGCCTTCAAGCAGCTGTTCGGCGACATCGTCGTGAAGAACGCCTCGATAACCGCGAACGGCCAGCTGGTCGGCGGGGTCGAGGAGATCGCCTTCGGCGGCGTCCAGATGAAGCAGCTCGCCGCCAAGCCGCCAGGCCAGCACGGCGCGGACCGCGATGAAAAGGCGGCCGCCCAGTTTTTCGGCGCGCTGCTCGACAGCGCCATCACAGGCGAGATCAAGGTCTCCAGGCTGACGATGGAAGGCGGCGGCAACCGCGCCTCGGTCGCCTCGCTGGTGTTCGGCGGCATCAATCGCGGCCAGTTCGGTTCGTCCTCACTCGACACTTTCGAATCCAGCGCGGCCGGCCTGACCACCAAGATCGCCTCCGCGACATCTGAAGGCGCCGATCTCACCAAGGTCATTCCCTGGCTGCTCAAGGGCGAATTCCCGCCGGTCTCGCCCGAGGGCCTGCTCTATTTCGGCGCGTCTTCCGTCAACGGCCTGGCCTACGAAATGGGCGGCACGACGGTGACGATCGCCAGCTACGAGATCGACCCGGTCGCCTTCTACTGGCTGGTGCCGTCCTCGCTGAAGCTGTCGGTCAACGACATCGTCTTCAAGCCCGCCGCGAACGATCCCACCGGCGCCGCCGAGGGCCTGGCCGAGCTTGGCCTTGACCACCTCGACATCGACATCGGTTTTGAGTGGGCATTCGACGGCGATGGCGGCGGCGCCAGCCTGAAAGAGTTCCGCATCGCTGAGTCGCAGCTGCTCGACGCGGCCTTGTCGTTCGACCTCACCGGCATCAACCTCGCGCAGCTCGTCGATAACCAGACTGCGCAGGGCGCGCTGATGGCGGTCGGCCTCACCGGCGCGCAGCTGTTCATCAAGAACAATGGCGGCTTCGACAAGTTCCTCGCCGCCGTCGCGCGCGAACAGGGCACGACGCCCGAAGCGTTGAAGGACATGGCGCTGCAGCAGCTCAGCCAGATCGAAGGCGGCATGCCCCAGCCTGACGGCACTACGCAGCCGCTCAGCGACCGTCTCCAGGGCATCGTCGCGGCGTTCAAGTCGTTCATCAACTCGCCCGGCACGCTGACCATCAAGGTGCAGCCGGCCTCGCCGATCACCGTCGGCACGGGCATGGGCGCCCTGTTCGACCCGATGTCCGGCGCAGACGCGCTGGGCATCACGGTGGAAGCCACGCCGCAGTAAGCGGCCTGTCGCCGAAGACAGTGCGGCGCTCCGGGAAACCGGGGCGCCGTTCCTTTTTATTGGCCCGCGAAGCTCACCGGGCAGCGATCGTCCGCATCCGCTTCGGCCAGAAACTGCGACAGCTGCGCGTTGCGCGCCACCGCGTCGTGCCCGGCCTCGACCAGCTGATCGACATGCTCGGACGAAATGGTCAGGCCGGTCGGGATGTCTTTCAACGCGTCGGCTCCCGGCTGGTCGGTCAGCGCGATGTGGATCATCGCCGACCGCGCGCCCGGGCCTTCGCCGCCATTGGCGCAGCGCTGCCGGGTCAGGTTTTCAGCGACGTTCCGGGCCGCCGTGCGGGCCAGCCGCAGGGTCTCGAAATTGTAGCTGTCGATGGTGTTCGAGGTCACCGCCCCGGCGATGCGCAGAACGTCGCCGACGATGGGCGTGCGGTTGATCGTGCGGTCCTTGTCGGCCTGGCCGTCGATCGAGATGAACAGGATGCGGGTCATGCGCGACAACCGGCCGTCCGGATCGGGCGCGTGGCTGGGGTCTTCGTAACGCATCACGTAGTCCAGCACGCCGCGCATCGCCAGATTGTCCGCCACGCCGCCGTCTATCAGGTGGACATAGCTCGGCTCGTCGGTCCGCAGATAGCGCCGGGCCAGCAGCGCCTGCTGCCGCCGCCGCGACAGCGGGTCGGGGTCTGCCAGGCCGCGCGCCACCCAGCCTGGCTCGCGCATCGCGCAGTCGTCGCGATAGTTGTTGAGCACGATCGGCGTGAACAGGATGGGAAAGCCGTTCGACGCAGCCACCGCCCGCGCCAGCGGATAGGTCGAAAGATTCGAGCAGATCAGGTCGAACTGGCTCTGGATGAAGGGAAAGGCCGCGCCGTTGCCCAGATCGGTCGCCTGCACGATCACATAAGGCGGGCCCAGCTTCTCCAGATCGGCATAGGTCGCGCCATGGAACATCTTGTCGTCATAGACGCGCGCCATCTCGTCGTTGGTGCCCCAGTTGGGATTGAACATCCAGTCCCAGCGCCAGGGCAGCAGATAGATGCCGATGATCTCGTCGTTGAGATCCTCATCCAGGAAATCCTCGCGAAAATTCTCGAAGATCGCATCGCGATGCAGCGCGTAATACGCGGCCGGAAAGCTGCCGCCCGAAACGCCGGTCAGGATGTCGACCTCGTGCAGCAGGTTCCGCGTCTCGCCGTTATAGGTGAACGTCATGTCGCGCATGGCGCTCAGCGCGCCATACCCGAACGCCGCCGATCGCTTGCCGCCGCCTGAAAAGGATACGACGACCAGCAGGTCGTCGCTCGACCGCTTCGACGACAGCGCCGAAAGGCGATAGCCTTTCGTTTCCTCGGGCGCGATCAGCGGGTCATTGGCCTGCGCGCTCAAAGAGGCGCAGCCGGGCAGCACGGCCAGCGCCAGCGCCGCCAAGGCGTAAATCGACCGATGCATGATGCTCCCCGCGCAGCGACCGGACCACCATACAGACCGGCGGCGGCGAGGGGGAGGGCGGCGGCGCGACGGTCGCGCCTGAAAACGCATCGGCCTGCGACACAGGCTACAGAGATATCGTAAGAGCCGTGGTCTCGTGCGTCGGCAGGGGCTTGACCGCGCCGCCGCCGCTTTCGAGGCTGTGATAGTCTGGATGCGTCCCCGGGGGCTTTGCGCCGGGGCCACGCCACGCGAATTGGAGATCGCCGATGCGCCGCGCTGTTGCCTTTGCCCTCACGCTCGCCGTCGCGCTCGCCGGCCCCCTGGCCCTGCCGCTCCACGCCGACTCGCCGCCGCTTCCGCCTCCGCCGCCTGAAGCGCCGGCTCCGCCCGCGCCGCCCGCTGTTCCCGCGGCTCCCGAACCCCCGGCTCCGCCTCCGCAGCCTGTCGCTTCGCCGGCCCCGCCGCCTGCGCCTCCGGCCCCGCCCCCCGGACCGCCATCCGCGCCCCCGCCGCCCGCGCCTCCGGCGCCGCCCGCCAATCCGCTGGAGCAGCTCGCCGCCGCGATACCGGGCATAGCGGTGCGCTACGAGCGCCTGACCGTCGAGAATGACCGTCTGGTCGCCGAGGGCGTCACATTCGTCCGCCGCCTGCCGGGCGGCGGTACGGATGAAGACCAGAAGCTCTACATCACGCGGATCGAGGCGACCGGGCTCGATCAGGCGGCGTTCCAGGCCGTGTTCGACGCCGATTCCTATGCCGGCGCGCCCGACGAAACCTTCCGCACCTTGTTCTCATCACTGACGCTCACCGAATTGTCGGTTCTGGTCGAGGAGAAGCAGGTTTTCGCGGTCGCTTCCTGGGTCATCGACGGCCTGCAGATGAAGCAGTTTCCCTTCATTCCAGGAGGGCCGGAATTCCTCCAGCAATTCGCCTCCCGCGAAGCGATGGCCATGCAGATGTTCGGCGGGTTCGTGGATTCGCTCAAGGTCGACGCCGTCCAGATGAACGGCGTTCACGCCGAGCTCGACCCCGACCTCTTCATCGCGATGGTGCCCGGCGGCCCGGCTGCTGCCCGGTCCGGCATGGGCCTCACCACTTACGACTACGCCGAGCTGCGTCAGGAGAATATCGAGCGCGGCCGCTTCGGGCGGGTCACCTTCCGTGGTCTGAACAGCGCGTCCGCCCTCCCGACGGGCGGCGATATGCGGATCAGCGTGGCCGAGGGCTATTTCGACGGCTTCGACATGCAGCGTCTGGTGCCGTTTCTGGTCAAGGGCGAATGGCCTCCGATCAGCCGGTCGTCTCTGCTCGCCTTCGGTGAGACCTGCAGCACGCAGTACGATCTCAGCATCACGGGCATCGGCACGCTCAACGTGCCTGAATTCTGCATGCCGGCTGTGCCGTTCGTCTGGGTGATCCCGCGCCATGTCGACATGACGCTGAAAGGCGTCTTCACGGCGGCCCCGCCGGGCGAGTTCCTTGCGCCGCCCTATATCGCCAAATACTTCACCGAGCCGCTGCCGGTCGAATTCCAGATCGCGGCCGCCTACGATCCCGACCTCGGCACGGCGGCTTTGACCAATTACCGCTTCCGCCTCGGCGGCTTTGGTGAGATCGCTTTCACCGTCACCGGCGGCGGCTTCAAGCTCGACGAGCTCGCCAGCCTGCCGCAGACCTTCGCCTCGAAAGTCAGCTTCGTCGGCGCGGGCCTGCGCCTCGTCGACGACGGCGGCATGCAGAAGATCCTCGAGATCGTCGCCGAAATCTCCAATCCGCCGGGGCAGGCTCAGGTCACGCCGGATGCGCTCAAGGCGCAGGCCGTGGCGGCGCTCGATATGGCCTACGGCATGCTGGGGGGCACCCCCGAGGCGCGGTCGCTGGCCGATGCCCTGAAAGCCTTCCTCAAGGAAGGCGGCACGCTCCAGATCGTGGCGAATCCGGCGCTTCCGCTCACTTCGGCGGACTTTGACGGGCTTTCGGCCCGGGCGCCGGCTCAGATCCTCTCGACTCTGGACCTCGCCGCGACCCATACAGGGCCTTGAAAGACGCTTTGATTCCGCGCGCCGGCATGCTTTTTTGCCGGCGCGGGACCATTAGGGAGTTGATCGGTCACATGAAATTGCTTGCTGCCGCCTTCGCTGCGGCCCTCGTCACGCTGACGCCGGCTGTGATGGCGCAGGACGCGCCGGCCGAAGAGGCTACCGCTCCGGCCAAGACCAACCAGCCGATTTCGTATTTCTTCGGCATCTTCGACGGCACGACCAAGGTCGTTCAGGGGGCCGGCGCCGACACCGAGGCCGCCGGCCGCATCTCGCGCGTCGAGATCAAGGCCGACGGCAAGGGCTTCATCATCACCTGGTCCACGCTCTATGTCGACGAGGAGAACCCCTCGGCGCTCAAGATCAAGGACTCGACCGAGATCAAGTTCGCCGCCACCAAGAACCCCGCGCTTTTCAAGCAGGCCAAGGCTCCCGAGCTGTGGACCGGCAAGCCGCATTACTGGGCGCGCATCGACGGCGACACGCTGAACGTGTCGGCCATCGTCCTGGACGAAGACGGCACCTATGACATCACGCACTACGCCCGCACCGTTCAGGGCGATGCGCAGCGCGTCGAGTTCACCCGCTTCAAGGACGGCCAGCTCCAGCGCCAGGTGACCGGCACGCTGGAACGCAAGCCCGAATAAGCCTTTGACCGGCGGACAGGGCGGCGCTCCGGGCGGAGCGCCGCCTTCTTCTTTGCCCGAGGACAGGATGATCGCGCTCAAGGACGGCGCGGCGCATCTGCTCGACTGGGGCGGCGCGGGTCCATCCGTGCACTTCACCCACGCCAACGGCTTCAACGCGCGCACCTATGTGCCGATCCTCGGCCCGTTGGCCGGGACCGCGCATGTCATGGCGTCCGACCTGCGCGGCCACGGCGCCACGACCTTGCCGGCCGACCCGGCCGCCCATGTCAGCTGGCGCGTCTATCCGGCCGACCTGATCCGCGTCCTCGACGCGGTGGGGCGGGGCCCTTACGTGCTGGCCGGTCATTCGATGGGCGGCACGACCAGCCTGCTTGTCGCAGCCGAGCGCCCCGATCTGGTCAAGGCGCTGGTCCTGTTCGATCCGGTCGCCCTCCAGTTCCCCGAGAATGTGGACCGCGACCAGATTCCTCTGGTCATCGGCGCGAGGAAGCGCCGCGCTGTCTTTCCCGACGTCGAAAGCGCCCGGCGGGCCTATACCGGCCGCGGCGCGTTCAAGACCTGGCCGGCTGAAACGCTCGACGCCTATCTCGAGGGCGGACTCAAGCCTGACGCAGAAGGCTGGCGGCTCGCCTGCGCGCCGGAGTGGGAGGCCCAGAACTTCCGCCTCGGCCCGCCCGATCTGCTCCCCGCGATCGATGCGCTCGAATGTCCGATCACCATTCTGCACGCCGACGAGGGATCGACCGCCGGTCAGCCTCTGCTCGCCCGCATCAAGGCGCGCCATCCGGGCGCGCATATCGAGCGCGTGCCGGGCACCACGCATTTCCTGCCCATGGAGCGGCCCGATCTGGTGCGCGCGGCGCTGACCGAGGCGATCAGCCGATAAGGGTTTGCGCCGCCCGGGCGACCTGATCGGGCAGGGCGACGGCCTTGCGTGTCGCCCGGTCGATGAACAGCGCCGCCCCGGCCGCGGCCGCGACCATCTCGTCGGTCTCGGCGTCGAAAAGCCAGTGGCGGAAGCGGATCGTCTTCGCCGACGCCCCCGCGATTCCGGTCAACAGCTTCACCTGCGCTCCGGCGGCCGGCTTCGCGCCATAGCGGATCTGATAGTCGAGCGTCGCGGTGGCGAGGCCAGCCTCGCGCTGCCAGGCGCGCGACGCGTCGAGCATGGACCAGAGATGGCCCTGCGCCTCCGAGAACCGCGCCATCACGCCGCGCGGCGCCAGTCCGCCGTCGCGATCGCACTGGTCGGCCCGCACGATATTGCGGATGGTCTCGCGATGGCGCGCCGCTGCGGCCAGCGTGCCTTCGCCCTCTTCGCCCGGCTTCAAACCGGCAGGCGAGGCGAACGCCGCAAATTCGGGCGACAGAGACGGCGCAATCCCCTCGGCTTCGACCTCCACCGTCACGCAGGTCTCGTCGTGTCCGTTGCGTACGTCGAGCGCCGCCGACAAGCGCCCGTCGTGAACGGCGATCGGCGCGGCATGAATGCGCACCAGATCGCTGACATGCATCTCCTTCAGATAGCGCACGCGGTGCCGCGCCACCTTCACCCGCGCCCGGGCGGCCAAGTCCAGCCCCAGCGCTGCCAGCAGGCCTTCGAACGCCTCGCCGGCCTTGGCGAGATGGAACTGCACGTTCATGTGCCCCATCTCGTCGCAGTCCCAAGGGTTGACGTAACCGCGATAGACGATGGGCCAGACGGGCGCGCTCACAGTCCGATCTGCCGGGCCGCCAGATCGCGCATGATCTCTTCCGAGCCGCCGCCGATCGCGTTCACCCGCACCTCGCGATAGATGCGCTCCACCTTGTTGCCGCGCAGATAACCCGCCCCGCCAAGGACCTGCATCGCCTCGCGCGCGCAATACTCCATGGTCAGCGTCGCCTGCACTTTCAGCAGCGCCAGATCGGCGGCCGGCGTTTCGCCCTGCTGCACGCGCCAGGCGCAGTTCTCAAGATAGGCCTGCGTCGCGTTCACCTGGCGCAGCATGTCCGAGATCTTGTGCCGGATCACCTGATGATCGGCCAGCCGCTTGCCGAAGGTCTGGCGTTCCTGCGCGTATTTCGCGGCCTCCACCAGACAGGTGCGGGCATAGGCGTTCGCGCCCGAGGCCATGCCCAGCCGCTCGCCGTTGAAGTTCAGCACGATGCCGATAAAGCCCTGGTTCTCGCCGCCGATCAGGTTCGAGACCGGCACGCGCACCTCGTCCAGATAGATCGCCGCCGTGTCCGACGCCCACCAGCCCATCTTCTTCAGCGGCGTTCGGCTGACGCCCGGCCGGTCCATCTCGATCAGCAGCAGCGAGATGCCGCCCATGCCCGGGCCGCCGGTCCGCACGGCGGTCGTCAGATAGTCGGCGCGCATGCCGCCGGTGATGAACATCTTCGATCCGCGCACGACATACTCGTCGCCCTCGCGCGTCGCCCGCGTCGTGATGTTCGCCACGTCGCTGCCGGCGTTGGGTTCGGTGATGCCAAGGCTGATGCGTTTGTCGCCGGCCAGCACCGCCGGCGCGATCCGCTGCTTCATCTCATCCGTGCCAAGCGCCAGGATCGGCGGCAGGCCGATGCCGTGCACCATAAGCGAGGCGAAGATGCCGCCCGCCCCGATCTGCGCCGTTTCTTCCGAGGTAATGATGCCGTGGAAGCGATCGAACCCGGCGTCGATGCCGCCATAGGCTTCCGGATAGTTCAGCCGCGTCAGCCCGAAATCGCTGGCCTTCTTGTAAAGCTCCAGCGGAATTTCGCCGGCTTCCTCCCAGTCTTCGACATGGGGCGCGATCTCCTTCGCCAGCCAGCGCCGCAGCGTATCGCGCCATTCGCGATGGCTGTCATTGTAGAACGGCGAGGACGGTTTGGTTGAATCGAAGTCGATCGGCGTATTCTTGGGCATGTCTCAGCTTTCCGTAGGCGCAATGGTCAGCAGCGCGGCGTTGGGCGACACCTGCGCGCCCTCGGCCGCCGCAACGCTGACGACCGTGCCCGATACGCGGGCGCGGATTTCGTGCTCCATTTTCATGGATTCCAGGATCGCGACGACCTCGCCCTTGGCGACGGCTTGTCCCACCGCGGCCTTCAGCGCCACGATCTTGCCGGCCATGGGGCTGCGCACCTCGCCGCTCGCCGCGCCGCCGGCCTCGGCGGGGGCATAGGTCACGTCCTCGAACAGCGCATCGCGCCCGTCCAGCGACACGTGCACGCCATGACTCAGCAGCTTCGCTAGGCCCTCGCGCCCGTCGGACAGCGTCAGACGCAACAGCGCAGCGTCCTCACCATCGTCGGCCGCTTTAAGACCGCTCAGCGCGCCGCCGTCGAAGCGCCGCGTCTCGCCGGCCGCTTTCAGCCACACCGGCGTCGTGCGCGCGCCGGTCGAACTCCACGCGTCCCCCGCGCCGCGCGCCAGCAGCGCCGCGCCCACGGCACCCAATTCGACATTTATCTCTGACGGCGCTGACGGGCGACGCGACAGCCAGCCCGTATCCACGCCGCCTGCCGCGAAGTCCTCATCGGCCAGAAGCTCGCGCAGAAAGCCGCGATTGGTCGTCAGGCCCAGCGGCGACAGCCCGTCCAGCGCCGCGATCAGCTTCTTGCGCGCCTCGTCCCGCGTCGCGCCATAGGCGATGACCTTGGCGACCATGGAATCATAGTCGCCGGTCACGTCCGGCGTCCCCGCCCAATCGACGCGCACATCGCTGGGGATGCCGTAAAGGCTCAGCGTGCCGGTCTGCGGCTTGAAGCCGTCGGCGGGATCTTCGGCGCACAGCCGCGCCTCGATCGCGTGGCCGTTCAGCTCCATGCCGTCGAGATCGAACGACAGCGGTTTGCCCATCGCGACGTCGAACTGAAGACGGATCAGGTTCAATCCCGTCACCATCTCGGTCACCGGATGCTCCACCTGAATGCGGGTGTTCATCTCCAGGAAATAGAATGCGCCGTCAGGGGCGAGCAGGAATTCGACCGTTCCCGCGTTCACATATCCGACCGCCCGGGCCAGCTTCTCGGACGCCGCGCCCATCGCCGCGCGCAGTTCGGGCGTGACGCCGGGGGCCGGAGCTTCCTCCAGAACCTTCTGGTTGCGCCGCTGCACCGAACAGTCGCGCTCGCCCAAGTGGATCACGTTGCCTTCGGCATCGCCGAAGACCTGCACTTCGACATGCCGCGCACCGTCGATCGCCTTCTCAAGGATCACCCGGTCGTCGGCGAAGGCGCTCTTCGCCTCACGGCGCGCGCTGGCCAGCGCCGCGACGAAGTCCTCGGCCCTCTCGACCCGGCGCATGCCGCGCCCGCCACCGCCCATTGCGGCTTTGATCATCACCGGCCAGCCGATCTTCGCCGCTTCGGCGGCCAGCGTCGCATCGCTCTGGTCGTCGCCGTCATAGCCGGGGATCAGCGGCACGCCGGCGTCGCGCGCCACGCGCTTGGCCGCGCCCTTGTCGCCCATCGCGCGGATCGCGGCGGGCGGCGGGCCGATCCACACCATCCCGGCGGCGATCACGGCTTCCGCGAAATCGGCGTTCTCGGCCAGAAAGCCATAGCCGGGATGCACCGCCTCCGCGCCCGTCGTCTTGGCCGCGTCAAGGATCGCGGGAATGTTGAGGTACGACGCCGCCGGCGCGGCCGTCCCGATCCGCCGCTTCACCGGCGCTTCAAGCACATGCGCAGCGTTCGCGTCGGCGTCCGAATAGACCGCGACGGGCGTCAGCCCGGCCGTCATCGCCTCCCGCACCACGCGCCATCCGATCTCGCCCCGATTGGCGACCAGCACGCGCTTGAAGGGGCGGGCGGGTAGGCTCATGCGCTGCGTCCCGGCAGCGTGCCCATGCCTTTGCAGATGATCTGCAGCATCACCTCGTCGGCCCCGCCCCCGATCGAGCCAAGCCGCCCGTCGCGATAGCTGCGCGAGATGCGGGTTTCGTCCATGAAGCCCATGCCGCCGTAATATTGCAGACAGGCATCGTTCACGATGCGCGACAGCCGCGTCGCCTTCAGCTTGGCCATGCTGGCCAGCTGCGTCATGTCCTCGCCGGCGACATAGCGCTCCACCGCTTTCCAGGTCAGCGCCCGCAGCGCCTCCACCTCGGTCATCAGCTCGGCCAGCTTGAAATGGACCACCTGGTTGTCCAGCACGCTCTTGCCGAAAATCTTGCGCTCGCGCGTATAGGCGATGCAGTCGTTGATCGTGCGCTCCAGCCCTTCCGAGGCCGACAGCGCCGCATACATCCGCTCCTCCTGGAACTGGATCATCTGATACTGGAAGCCGAGGCCTTCCTGCCCGATGCGGTTGCGCTTGGGCACCCGCACGTCCTCAAAGAAGATCTGCGCGGTGTCCGACGAATGCATGCCCATTTTCTTCAGCGTGCGGGCGACGGTGACGCCCTTCGTCTTCATCGGCAGGCAGATCAGCGACTTGTTGCGATGCACCGGCCCGTCGCCGGTATTGGCCAGCAGGCACATCCAGTCGGCCTGCGAACCGTTCGTGGTCCACATCTTGCCGCCATTGATGATATAGTCGTCGCCGTCGCTGCGCGCCGTCGTCTTCAGCGAGGCGACATCGCTGCCCGCGCCGACTTCCGAAACGCCCAGGCACGCCACATAGTCGCCGCTGATCGACGGCCGCAGGAATTCATCGCGCAGTTCGTCGCTGCCGAACTTCGCCAGCGCCGGCGTCGCCATGTCGGTCTGCACGCCGATCGCCATCGGCACGCCGCCGCAATTGATATGCGCCAGCGCCTCGCAGAAGACGGCGGTGTAGGAATAGTCGAGACCAAGCCCGCCGAACGGCTCCGGCTTGCCGATGCCTAGAAACCCCTGCGCGCCCATTTTGCGGAACAGCTCGTGCGCCGGAAAAATCCCGGCCTCCTCCCACGCATCGACGTGAGGGTTGATCTCGGCTTCGATGAATTTGATCAGCGAGCGCTTCAGCTCGCGATGTTGCTCGGTCAGCTGCATTTTTTACGGTACCTGAGAAAGGATTCGTTTTAGTTGCGCGATCCCTTCGGGGCCGAATTGGATCGCTTGGCTTACCTTTCCGGGGATTTCCCGGTTGGGAGAGCCATAAGTGTTGATCTGAAGGATATGACGGCCGTCGCGCTCGAATAGCTTGAACTTGGCCTCCGCTTCGCCGTGCAGCGTGGGCGTTTCGATCTCGAGCGGTCCCATTGATTTGACAAGCGCCATCACATTCTTCCAACGCCAAAAGTATTCGGTTTCACGTTCCGCGCCTCGGCTTCGGCTGCGATCGACAGCGTCAGGCCCAGTACGCGGCGGCTGTCGCGCGGGTCGATGATGCCGTCGTCCCACAGCCGCGCGGTGGCGTAGAGCGCCGTCGATTCCGCGTCATACTGGTCGATGATCATCTTCGATTGCGCCGCCAGCATCTCGTGCGGCGGTTCCTTGCCGGCGCGGCGCGCGCCTTCCCCGGCGATGATGGTCATCACCTTGGCGGCCTGCTCGCCGCCCATCACGCTGATGCGGTTGTTCGGCCAGGC
>CAZBPO010000012.1:0-2395 GCA_964493795.1 uncultured Flavobacteriaceae bacterium | reverse complement strand
CGAAGGCGCGCCCGCACATGCCGTAATTGCCCGCGCCGAACGACGCGCCGATATGCAGCGTGATCTTGGGCACCGGCGCATTGGTCACCGCCTGGATCATCTTCGATCCATGCTTCACGATGCCGGCGCGCTCGGCGTTCGGGCCCACGATGTAGCCGGTCGTGTTCTGCAGAAAGATCAGCGGCGTGCCCGACTGCGCGCAGGCCTGCATGAAATGCGCCGCCTTGGTCGCGCCGTCCGGGTCGATCGGCCCGTTATTGCCGATGAACCCCGCCTCGTGCCCTTCCACGCGGGCGAAACCGCACACCGTTCCGGGGCCATAGCTCGCCTTGAAATCCAGCCAGTCGCTGCCGTCCACGATGCGCGCGATCACCTCGCGCACGTCATAGGGCTTGCGATAATCGGGCGGCACGATGCCCAGAATTTCTTCCGGATCGTAGAGCGGCTTCGGCGCGGCCGACGCCGGCGGCGCGCGATCCCATTTCAGCTTGTCGGTCAGCGCCCGGGCCAGACGGATGGCGTCGCGGTCGTCCTCGGCGATCCATTCCGCCAGGCCCGAGATATTGGCGTGCATCTCCGCGCCGCCTAGGTCCTCGTCGGTCGATATCTCGCCCGTCGCGGCTTTCAGCAGAGGCGGACCGGCGAGGAAAATCTTGGTCTTGCCGCGCACGACGATCACGTAGTCCGACAAGCCCGGCTGATACGCGCCGCCGGCGGTCGATGATCCATGCACCACCGAGATCACCGGGCATCCCGCCGCCGACAACCGCGCCAGATTGGCGAAGGTCGCGCCGCCGCGCACGAACAGCTCGGCCTGGCGCAGCAGGTTCGCGCCCGCGCTTTCGACCAGCTGGATATAGGGCAGGCGGTTCTCCAGCGCGATCTGCTGCAGCCTCAGGCATTTATCCAGGCCATAGGGCGTCGCCGCGCCGCCTTTGATGGCGCTGTCGCTGGCGTCGATGCACACCCGGATGCCGCCGACCACGCCGATGCCGGATATGCGCCCGCCGCCGCTCGCGCCCGCGCCGCCGTCGTCATCGTGGCAGCCAAGGCCGCACAGGGTCGATATCTCAAGCCAGGGCGTCCCGCGATCGAGCAGCAGGTCGATCCGGTCGCGTGGCGGCAATTGTCCGCGATCGGCGAATTTCTTGGCGGCTTTGGTTCCGTGCGCCCGGATGCGCGCCTCGATCTCGCGCACGCCGTCCAGCAGCTTCAGGTGAGCGGCGCGGTTCTCGGCGAAGCGCGGCGACGACACATCGATCTCAGACCTGAAAACAGGCACGCGGCGTCCTTCCCTGGATCGCCGCGTGTTTATCGTTTTGAGTCTGGCGGCGCGTGCAAACTAAAGCGCGATTTCGCGCGCGCCGCCATATCGGGATTCTGACGCTAGGTCAGCCTTTCTTGCCCGGGATGATGCCGCCCAGGATGCCGCCGCCGACGCCGCCGCCGATCAGGCCCGAGAGCAGCGACATCACGTCGAAATTGCCGCCCTGGATCAGCGGCAGCAGCGAGCCGATGGCTCCCGAAATGCCGCCCGAAAGCGCGCCGCCGACCGCGCGGGTCGCCGCCGTACCGGTGCTGGTCGCGCCGGAGACCGCGCCGGCCACCGCGCCGCCGCCGACATTCGCGACGCCCAGACCCAGGCCGCCCAGATTGATGCCGAGGCCGGCGATCGCGGGCCCGATACCGGGCACGAACTGGATCACCGCCTGGATGATGACGCCGACAATGGTGCCAAGAGTAACGCCTTGCATGGATAACTCCCCCTTACGCCCGCATGCTGCGGTGCTGGGCAAGCTTAGGCGGATTCTCGCATATTGCTCCCCCGGCGCGGCGATGCGCCGCATGTGGCCAAGTCGCGAAAAACAGCCTCCTCCGCGCGCTCGGCTGAATGAAACGCGCGGAGGAGACCTTCCCGGACGAGATGGAGCGCCCGGGAAACGGCGGAGAGGCGGCTACTCGCCGCGCCGGTTCTGGCTAAGCGGCGTCAGGCTCGCGGCGCTCTCGGCGAGGCGCACCAGGCTGATGAACTCGGCGCGATAGCCGAACGGATCGGCGCCCTTTCCAGCCTGCGCCAGCTCGATCACGCGCTTGTACGAGAAGTCCTTCAGGTACGGGTCGCCGCGCATCAGCTGCGCAAAGCCGGCGACCGAGGCTGCGAACTTGAAGTCGCCGTTCAGCGTGTCGAGGCTGCGGCTCCGGTCGGCGGCGACGATCGGCCGCTCGATCAGCTTCGAGGCCGTTTCGCCGGGCAGCTTGTAGCGCATCTTGAGATGCGCGAATTCGCGGCAATCGGCGCTCGCCGCCTCGGGCTTGCCATAACGCAGCGGATCGCTCAGCCGCGCGGGCGATCCGACATGCGTGATTTCATACAGCGCCGTCACCCGGTGGCCCG
>CAZBPO010000011.1:0-30289 GCA_964493795.1 uncultured Flavobacteriaceae bacterium | reverse complement strand
CCGTGGAAAGCATAAGGCGGGGTCGCCCCGTATGCGGTGACCTGGACGTCGACATGGACGCCGACTTTGAAACTCATCAAGTCCATGGCCGGATTCGGCGTCGTGTAGGACGGCAAGGTCGCCTCGACCGCGAACGCATAGCTGCGCTCGGCGGTCATGCCGTTGGAGTCGGTCAGGCTGATCGTCACGTTGACGTCGCCGGCCTCGGTGGGCGTGCCGGAAATCTCCCCGCCTGGCGCGATCGTCAATCCGGCCGGAAGCCGGCCGCCGCTGACGCTGAATTCGTATGGCCCGACGCCGGCGGCGCCGGCCAGAGTCTGGTCATAGACCTGGCCGATCTTGCCGCCGGGCAGCGTGTCGGTCGCGACCACCGGCGGGACGACGACGTCGAGCGTATAGGCGTTGGTCGCGGCGAAGGGTGCGCCGGGGCCGGTGGTGCTGTCGCGCGCCGTGATCTGAAATACATAGCGCCCGGGCACGTTGGGCTGGCCGGAGAGCGTCCCGTCGGGGCCAAGATGCAGGCCCGGCGGCAGCAGGCCGGTCGCGGTGTAGGCGTAGCCCGGCGTGCCGCCGTCGGCGGCGAAGGACATGCCGAAAGGCTGTTGCAACGCCGCGACATCAAGCGCGCCGGCGGCGGGCGACAAAGTGAGGTTCGGCGCAACCGGCCGGAACTCGTAACGGGTGCCGGTAGCGCTGACCTGGAAGGGGTTCGGGTTCCGGTAACAGTAGATGTAGAAGACGACCGTCTCCATGCTGGTCGGCGTACCGTACAGCCTGCTGACGTCGTAGGCGCCTTGTTCGAAGTTCACGCCGGGGGGAAGCGCTGTTCGCGCGTCGCACCAATAGCCCCGAATGTCGAACGAAAACGCCTCGCCGATGCGCGGCGTCAGCACGACAGCCGGCGGCGGCGGGGCGCTGACTTCAAGCGTGAAGTCGCCGTGAACCTGGAAGGGGCCGCTGGCGTCGGTCGCGGTCACGGTGAAGCTGAAGCTTCCGGTCGCGGTGGGCGCGCCGGCCAGCACGCCATCGGACGTCAGCGCAAGGCCTGCGGGCAGGACGCCGTCGGTTATGGCGTAGGCATAAGGCGCGGCGCCGCCTGTGGCGGTGAAGCCCTGGCTATAGGCGGCGCCTCGGGTCGCGCCGGGAAGCGCCCCGGCATCTGGCGAAAGCGCAAGTTCCGGCGCGCGGACCTCGACGCCGCCGAGGGTGTGGTGGCCGACGAACGGCGCGCCGTCGCCGGTCGAGCTGTCGACGGCCCGGAACGAGAAGTGGTATCGTCCCGCCGCCGTCGGTATGCCCGACAGCACGCCTGTAACCGGATCGACGGTCAGGCCCGGGGGGGCCGAGCCTACGCCGGCCAGGCTGTAGGTGTAGGGAGGGACGCCGCCGCGCGCCTGCACCAGGCCCGATGCCGGAACGCCGACCTGCAAAGGGCTGAGGCTCTGATCGATGACGATCGTGCCGGGCCCGACGACCCTGAACCTGAAATCGCCGGAGGCCGTCATGCCGTTGGCGTCGGTGAGGGTGATCGTCGCATCGAAGGCTTCGCCGGTCTCGGTCGGCGCGCCGGAGACGACGCCGTCCGAGCCGAGCGTAAGTCCGGCCGGCAGCCGGCCGCCGGTGATGCTGAAGCTGTAGGGTCCGGCCCCGGATGCGCCGGTGAGGGCCCATTCATAAGGGGCTCCGATCGTGGCGGCGGGCGGCGTGGCGGAGGCGATGAGCGGCGGGATGACGACGGTGAGCGCATAGGCCCTGCCCGTGGTGAACGGCGCGCCGGGCCCGGTCGTGCGGTCGCGGGCGCCGATGTGGAATTCGTAGCGTCCCGGCGCGGTCGGCGCGCCAGCGAGCGTCCCGTCGGCAGAGAGAAACAGGCCCGGCGGCAGCGAACCGGTCGCCGTGTAGACGTAGGCCGGCGTGCCGCCCTCGGCGACGAAGGAGCGGCTGTAGCCGACATTCACGGCGGCGATGCCCAGATCGCCGCCGGCGGGCGACAAAGAAAGGGTCGGCGCCAGCGGCTCGAACTGGTATCGGGTGATCTGACGAGGGCCCAGCAGGTTGTTCCGGGTCGGGTAGCACTGGATGTCGACGGCGACCGTCTGCATGCTGGTCGGAACGCCCTGCAGCCTGCTGGTGTCGGCAGTCGCGAGTTCGAAGCGCAGGCCAGCCGGAAGCCCTGTCGGCGTCGCGCAGAAATAGCCGGGAATGTCGAACGAGAATGCCTCGCCGATGCGCGGCGTCAACACGACAGTCGGCGGCATGGGAGGCTCCGGCGGCTCGTCGGAGACGGTAAGCGCGAAGCGGCCGACGCCTTGGCCGGTCCCTGAGGCGGGGAACCAGCCTTGTACCACGACGTCGAAGAAGAAGTCGCCGTTCGAGGTCGGCGTACCGGAAAGAACGCCGTCGCTGGACAGCGTCAGGCCGGTGGGGAGAGCGCCAGAAAAGAAATAGTAATTGGTTGCACCGCCGCCGCCCACGAAGACAAAGCGATAGGGCGTTCCCCGCTGTGCACGCGGAAGCGGCCCGGAGGGCGGGGTGATCGTGAGGTCCGGCGTGGGCGGCGGGTCCACGAACACGATGAAGAATTCAAGGGTCGTATTGCCGGCGGCGTCAGTCGCCGCGTAGTAGATTCGTTCCTCAACACCGAAGTGAAACTCGGAGCCTGACGGCCCGCCCCCCACCTGTCTGATCGTCGCGCCGGGACGATTGTCGGTGACGGTCGGTTCGGCCCAGGTCGCCCGCCCCCTCCACGTGACTGGGTCGGCGATCGCCACGGCCTGGTGGGGCAAGCCGACAATCTGAGGCGGCGTCGCATCGACCTCGATCTGGGCGGATACCGAGCCCGTGAGCGCCCTCACCTGGATCTGAATCTGGCCGTCGCTCAAACCGCCGGGGACGTCGAAGACGATCTGTTTGTCGGTGGCGAATTGCGGCGTGACCGCCGAGCCGCCCACCGTCAGCGAGGACAGCGGCGCGAGATTTTCGCCGTTCAGCGTGACCGTTCCCCCGTGGGCCGGAAGGACGGCCGGCGAGACCGAAGCGATGACGGGCCGCAAACCCTCGACCTCGAGTGCGTAGGTGCGGTCGGCCGTCATGCCGTTGGCGTCGGTGAGGCGGATCGTCACGCTGAAGTCGCCGACCTCAAGAGGGGTTCCGGCGAGGAGGCCGCCGGGCGACAGAGTCAGCCCCGGCGGAAGCGCGCCGGCGGCGATGTCGAAGGCGTACGGGCCTGCGCCCGACGCGCCCCCGATGGTCTGGGCATACGGTTGGTTGAAGCTGGCGTTGGGGAGCGTCGCGGTCGTGATGATCGGCGCAATGGCGACGGTGAGCGTATAAGCGGCGGTGACGGTGAACGGCGCGCCGACGCCGGCGGTGCTGTCGCGGACCGTGACGTTGAAAGCGTGCGTCCCCGGAAGCTGGGGGACGCCGGACAGCGTTCCGTTCGCGGCGAGCGCCAGCCCGGGCGGCAGATTGCTGGCCGTATAGGTATAGCCGGGCGTGCCGCCCCTGGCGTCGAAGGCGCGGCTGAACCCCGCGCCTAGCGCCGCGACGCCGAAAGAGTTGCCCGCAGGCGACAGAGACAGGCGGGGCGCGAGAATAGCCATCTCGAATAAGAAGGGTGCTCCGCCGGCGCCCTCTTGAGCCAGGATCTCGAAATTAAAGTTGCCGACCTCGGCCGGCACGCCAGCGAAGCAAAGCCGCCACACCCCTTCGTATCGCCGCTCGAAACTCACGCCCGCCGGGAGACGCCCGAACCTGAGCGAAAATGTCGTGTTCGGGCCTCCCATGGCGAAACATTGGGTGAAGCTGACGCCGGCGCGCTGGGACGGCAGAAGGTATGTCTGCTGAGGCTGGGGGGCGACCCGGTCGAGCCGTTCGGAGCCGTCGTCGAGCGCGGGCGCGGCCAAGGCCGGCGCGGCGACAGCGGACAGCGCCAGGAGCGCGAGCGCGGCCGCCAGACGGCGCAGGCGTGTGAGCCTGAACACTTGATCGGCTGCAACGCCCCAACGACTTACACGGTCGCGGATCTGCGATGTCATGATGCCCCCCGCCTGCCGGCGCGCCGCGCGGGGCGCCGGTCCATATGCGGGGACGCTTAACGACGCATTGTAGCAAAATAATTTGATTTCGCGGGCAGGTTGCGGCGAAATGCGCACGCCATGTCGGAGCCGATCGCCGTTTCGCCAGAGGTCCGTTTTCTGGACCTGACATTCGAGGATGGCTGCAAGAGCGCCCGGCGCGACGACGGCGCGGCGATCCGCTTCACGCGCAATGAAAGCGCCGTGCTTTCTGTGCTGACCGCAGCCCCCGGCAGACCGATGACCCGGGAACGCCTGCTGGCCGCAATGGCCGGGCCAGCCGCAGAAGCGACCGACCGGACTGTAGATTTCACGATAAGCCGGCTGCGCCGCAAGCTGGGCGATCCGGCGCGCGCACCCCGCTACATCCAAGCGCTGTATGGCGAAGGCTATGTCTGGATCGCACCACCCCGCGAGGTCGAGCCGAAGGACTTCGTGATGGTGTTCGCTTCGGCCCCCACGGCGGGAAACGATGCGCAGGAGGCGGCGCTGGAGACGCTGGCCGGAGCGCTGCGCGATCGCCTGCCGGACGGAAGAAAGGTGCGACGTTTCGCCTCAGCGCGCGAGGCCGCCGCGTTTCGCGGCGCAGCCTTCGCGCTGGAGGTCGATTTCCTCGACGATGGCTCCGCGCTGCAGGCGGTGCTGGTTCTGTCGGATCGGCGCCACGATGGGGCGCTGGCCGCAGAACGTCTGGACTTCGCGGCCCCCGACCTCGATGACGCGGTGGGACGCGCAGTCGACGCCCTGCTCGCCGCGATCTGGCGACAGATGACGCTGGGGCGCGACGAAGTCGTCCTGCCCTCGTCCGCGCCGCTGGAGGTGCGCGCACACACCGCGGCGGAACTCCTGCTGCGCTCGCATCGCCGCGAACCTCGCTTTCTTCAGGACGCGGTCCGCGTCGGCGGAGCCGCCGGCAAGCTGATCCGCGCCGTGCGGATGCATTCGAGCCTGTTTCGCAAAGTGGCGCTGGGCCATTTCGACCCGTCGCTGCTGAAAGGCCACTTCCTGAAGCTGGAGGCGCTGGTGCTGGAGGCCCTGCCGCACATCCGGCACGATCCTCAATCGATGCTGACGGCGACGGCGCTTCTGGTCGACGCCAATCGCGACCACGCCGAAATGGCCGAGCGGCTGGCGCGGCGCGCTTTCCAGCGCACCACGGCCCTCGCCCACGGTTATGCGACGCTGGGACGGATTCGCGCGGCGTGCGACGCCTATGAGGAGGCGATCGCGTTATACGATCGGGGACTGGCGATCTGCGAACCCGGCAGCGAGTTCCAGGTCTATATGCTGGTCTGGAAATGCTACGCCGCGCTGGCGATCGGCGAACGGGCGACGTTCCTTGAGGCGCGCACAGCCCTGTTCACGGCCAAGTCGGACACCCGCGCGCAGCTCGGCCTGGTGCTGTTCGGGCTCGACGCCGAGTCCGAGGACGCCGAGATCAGCGCGATGATAGCCGCCGCCGAGCCGGCGCGGCTGCGCGGGCGGATCGAGATTGCATACGCGATCAGCGCGCGTTTGCTGCCCGACCGGATCGCCCTGCGGCGCGCCATGCGCCGGACGGCCCTGGCCGCGATCGCGGCGCACGGCGAAGCCGCAGTGCCGGATCACGTCATCGCGGCCGTGATCTGAGGTGCGGGCTTTAAGGGCCCGGCACCGGATCATCTCTTAGGTGACGATAATACCTTGCTCGGCGAGACCTCCTTCGACGCCCTCAGGGAGAGGGCGAATTGAAGAAGAGTTTTGCCCCTTCGTCCTCAAATTCAGGCGGCGCGGAGCAAGCTGAGCGTTCGACCGACGGCACCACTTGAATTCAGGACCGAACACCCGGGCTTCGCGACCGTCTCCCTTCAGGCCATGCGCGCGTTCTTCGGCGGCGGACGCTGGGGGATGCCGAGAAGCGCGCGCCCCGACACCGCCATATTGCGGTCCCAGTTGACGGCGCCGTGCGTCGATCCGATGACGATGTCCCGGACGAATTGGCTCAGCGGCTCCTCAAGATAATGCGCGGAGGTGCCAAGCCCTTTCGATATCTCCAGCACCGCGTCGCGCGCCGTGTGGCCTACAAGGGAGATCTCGCACATCATCCTCTCGGCGGCCTTGACCTGAACCTCCGCCGGCTCGTCACATATCTCGTAGGTTCGACGGGCGATGTCGCGGAGCTGGATTTCGCAGCCCCGAACGACGGCGTGGACCTGGGCCAAACGGATCTGGGACGCTTGGTTTTCCTTTTCGATCTCTGCGTCGCCGCGCTTTGTCCACTGCTGCAGCAGTTCGATATAACGCAGCACAGCGCCGCGCGCGATGCCGACGAGGGCGACGGAGATGGTCGTGGAAAGCGCGTTGCGCAGATCGGCCTTGAAGATGGGATAATCGAAACGCTGCCGTATGTTGGTGATCCACTGCGGCGACGTCATCACGCAATCGACCGTCCGATAGTCGGGTACGAAGACGTCCTCGATGAGGACTTTGTGCGTGCCCGTGGCGATAAGCCCGTCCGCCGTCCACGTGTCGAGGACGGTGACGTCCGACACCGGCATCAGGAAAGTGCCCATCGGTCGCGCGCCATCAGGCCCCGGTTCGCCGTGAAAGCACATCACCGACACCCAGTCGGCCATCTGTACGGTCGTGCCCCACGACCAGGTGCCGGATACGCGCCAGCCGCCCTCCACTTTCTTGGCTTCTCCAAAGGGGGCGAACAGGGTGTTCAGCACTGTGAAGCGGCCCCTGACGTAGTTTTCGCCGTCGCCATACATGTCCTTGTGCGCGCGATCGCTGAACGCGGCGGCCGAACGGGCGTTCATGACGGAGAAAGAGGAAAGCCAGCCGATCGCCGGATCGGCTTCGCAGACCGCGAAGGTCGCATCGAGCATCTCGTCGAAGCTCGCCTGAAGACCGCCCCAGACCTTCGGCACCATGAGGTAGAAATAGCCCGTCTTGCGAAGTGCGTTCCAGACCTCCGGAACGGGCATGGCACGCAGTTCAGACTCGCGGCGATGGGCGGCGAGCAACGGCTTCAGCGCACGCACCCGCTCGATCACGATCTGGGGCGTGAGCGCCGCGACTTCTTCCGGGGTCAGATAGTCGCCCGGACCGGGGACGTTCATCGCCGCAGTCTTGAGTTGCGAGCTGTTGGGTCTGTCCATGCTGTGGTGCTCCCTGGTTCTATTTCAATGTGCGTGGCGTGGCGCAAAGCTCACTTCCCGCCGACGCGCGACGGGTCGCGACTTCAGCGCACGGGCGTTCCTGATCGCGGCCTGCGTCACCGGCCGAGCGAAAGCGGAGGGCATCTGGCAGTTTTGAGGACCGCGAATATTCATCTCGGCAGGCCTGAGCCGCTGCTTTTTCATGCGATCCATGAACCTGCTTGGCCTTCAGCCGTCTAGCGCATAGTTCGTCTCAATAGAGACCGCATTCGGCATCAGTTGAGTGCGCACAATGCTTCTTCACGGCGCGGGTGCCCGGCGCCGGATGGCTGCAAGCGCTTGGGCGCGGATGCCGGGTTCAAACATCGGGTGCAGCGTATGCGCGACGCGCAGGCCTACTTCGCCTTCACCATTCGCGCGGTGCGCGTTTCGGATGAGATGTCGTCCTTACCGATCGTCGGCTTCAGTTCGTCGAAGCGTCCGGCGCGGATCTTCATCAGGAACATCGGATCGACCAGGATCGGGCGACCCAGCGCTATCAGATCGAAGTCGCCACGGTCGAATCGCCGCTCCATCTCGGCGAAGCCCTCATGCGCGGTGCTGAAAGCCTGCTCTCCGGCCAGGACCGACCTCAGGTCGTGGCTGAGCCCGATGCTGCCGCCGCCGATCGCTGGCGCACCGGTCAGCCTTTTCAGCCAGCCGCTTAGACCAAGGTCTTCGCCTTCGAATTCTGCATCCCAGAAGCGCATGCTCAGAACGTCGAACATGTCGACGCCGGCCATCACCAGCGCGCGCGCATAGACGGCCAGTTCATTCGGGTTGCGGAATATCTTGGGCGCTGTCTGCGGCGACGGCTGCGAGATGCGATAGAGGACCGGAAAGTCGGGGCCGACCGCCTGCCTGACGGCTCGCGTCACCGCCAACGGAAACCGCAAGCGCGCTTCCAGCGTGTCTCCGCCCCACTCGTCTGTCCGAATGTTCGATGTGGCGCTTGCGAACAGCCCCAGCAGATAGCCGTGCCCGCCGTGAAGCTCGACCGCGGAAAACCCGAGCTCCTTCGCCGCGGCGGCGGACTCAGCATAGACCTCTATCAACTCTTCGATCTGAACTGCCGAGAGCGCCACGCCGGTCGCCTCGCCCGAGAAGGCGAGCCCCGATGGGCTGAAACCGCCTGCGCGCATCGCGCCTTCGTGCCAAAGCTGCATGGCGATCTGGGCGCCGCGGTCCCGCACCGCTTCGGCGCATCGCCGCCAGGCGGCGTAGGCCGGTGTGTGAAGCCGGGCATAGGGACTGACGGATGTCGGGTGGTCCATCGTCGTGCCCTGCGTGACGATCAAGCCGATGCCGCCGTCGACGCGGTCGGTGTAATGCTGCGCAAGGTCGGCGCTAGGCATCAGGTCCTTCGGCCGCCTGTCCTGCATCGCGGACATCACGAAGCGGGTCGGCAACTGAAGGCCGCCAATGCTGCACGGCTCAAAGAATACGTTGCGCATCGACGACGTCCTGCTTCGCTTGTTCGAGGGGTGCGGTGTGCGATTCCCTGCATGGTAGCTAGCGACGCGCCCACGCATTCATACACAGATCGCATCAATACTGCGGCCGCTTCGTATTGGACGGTCAGCCGACGTCTTCCTAACGTCGCCGGCAGAGAAAAAATGTAGGGAGGCTTTGTTGGTCAGCGCCTTGCTTCAGGACGGCGAAAGCTTCATCACGGACGTCTTCGCTACGCAGCCGGATGATTTCCTTTCGACCGACGAGGTCCGCGCGCTGACGCCGCAGATCGTCATTGAACGCCTGCACGCTCTCAAGCCCTTCATCGCCAGCCGCGCGCACGAAACGGAAAAGCGGGGCCGTCCGTCGGACGAGGTGTGGCGGGCGATTCTGCGCACGGGCTACATGTACCTGTCGATCCCCAGGCAGTTCGGCGGCTTGCAGGCCTCGATGATGGAGATCATGGACGCCACACTGCCGATCGCGCAGGCAGATGGCTCGGTCGGCTGGCTCGCCTCGTTCGTTGTGATGACGCCGCGACCGGCGGCCGGATACCCGATCGAACTGCAACGCGAGTTGTTCGCTGGCGGCAAGGCTCCTGCCTTCGTCAACGTGATCCTGCCGATGGGAACAGCGAAGCGCGTTCCGGGAGGCTATAAAGTCACAGGCCGATGGGCTTGGGCGACGACGGTGCAGGTGGCCGACTGGGTGTCGATGATCTGCCGGATCGAGGGCGAGGACGACGAGCCTGTCCGCACCTTCCTGACACCCGCCAGCACCGTGAAGATCGTGAACACCTGGGACGTCGCCGGCATGGCGGCGACGGGTACGCATCACGTGGTGGCGGAAGATCTCTTCGTTCCCGAGACTCACGTATCCCATTCCAACAACGGCTCGGAGGCGTGGAGCAGGCAGGTTCGCAAACATCACGCCGACTACGATCTGTTTCTCGGGCCGCCCGGCGCGGCGCTATCGCTCAACGTGACCGTGCCGGTGCTCGGCGCAGCGCAGGGCGGGATCGAGGCGGCGCGCGCGCATCTCCTGCGCTACTCCAAACGGAGCGGCATCTCGCAGGAGAAGGAGAAGATGGCGGCCCAGATTCGCCTGGCGCACGCATCGTCCCTGATCACCGCCGCCGAGCAGTTGATGCGTCACGCGATCCGCGAGTGTTTCGGGATGATCCGAACCGCGAACGCGGAAGACGAGGAGCTGTTCCATCAGATCCGCGCGTGGCTGGCCGAGACCTGCGAACTGTGTCGCCAGGCGATGAACGTCCTGGTGCAGTCGGCTGGCACCACGATCTACAGCTATGACAGCCCGCTTGGGCGCGCCTATCGCGACGTCCTGGTGGGGAGCAGTCACATGGTGTGCGACTATGACACCTGCATGCAGGCCTATGGGCAGAAGATGCTGGGGATCGCACCGCCGAAACGTGGCGGCTATGCCGAGCGTGACAAGGTTCGCGACGAGATCAAGGCGACGACCCGGGCGCACGCGTACGCAAAAACCTGATTTTCCATCGCAGCGCGCCGGTCGTCCCGCCAGCGCCCACTCATCCGCACATGACACCAAAGCCGGAGCGATATTGACGATCCGGCGCAATAGGCGAGGCCCCCGTGAGCACAGCCGCAAGCCCTGGTCCTGACCTCAGGACGCCCCTGCAGGACGAACAAGTCTCCGCGCATATCCGCCGGGTGATCGTCTTGCTGACGATGGTCTCGATCCTGAACTTCGTGGACAGGCAGATCATCAACATCCTGGCAGAATCGATAAAAAAGGACCTGCAGCTGACCGACACGCATATCGGGCTGCTGACCGGACTTGCATTCGCATTCTTCTATGCGCTGCTGAGCCTGCCGGCAGCACGATTGGCTGATCGATACAACCGGCCGATCCTGCTGGGATCGGCGGTCGTCATGTGGAGCGGATTCACCGCTTTGTGCGGCGTGGCGCAGAACTTCACCCAGTTGGCTCTTGCGCGTATGGGCGTCGGCATCGGAGAATCCGCATGTTCGCCGACCGCCCACTCTCTGATCGCGGACTACGTCCCCCCCAACAAGCGCACCTCGGCCCTCGCGACGTTCCAGATGGGCGTCCCGCTGGGCTCTATGCTGGGCATGGTGCTTGGCGGCATCGTCGTAGATCACTACGGTTGGCGGGCCGCGTTGCTGATCGTCGGGTTGCCGGGGATTCTGGTGGGGATCGCCGTGATGGCGTTCGCGCCTGAGCCGCGCAAACAGTCGCCGGGTTTCGCCAGCGGCGTAAAGTCCGCGACGCTGCCGCTGCTCCAGGTTCTGAAATCTCTATGGGCCAAGCGATCGGCGAGACTGATGCTGCCCGCAGCGGCGCTGTCTTCGATGGTTCAGCTGGGGAGTTATGCTTTCGTCGCGTCCTTCTTCCTGCGAACTCACAGCGAGCAGCTTCAGAACTGGGCCGATGGAGTGTCCATGCTGGGCGTGACGCTCGGCCCGATCGCCATGATCGGCATTCTCTATGGCATCATCACCGGCATTATGGCGGCAGTCGGCATGTATATGTCGGGTTGGGTCGCGGACGCCCGCACGGCGCGCGACGTGAACGTGCTGCTTTGGTTACCCGCATGGGCGAAGATGATCGGCATCTTCTTCACCGCCGGCACGATGTTCATTCCTGACCTGGGGCTCGCGCTGGCCTGCACCGCAGGGCATGCGTTCGTCATGGGCTTCACGCTTCCGCCCAGTTCGGCGAGCATCATCGGCTTGGCGGACGCCAAAAGCCGCGCCACGGCGGTGGCGGTCTTCATGATCTTCACGACATTCATCGGACTTGGTTTCGGACCTCTGGTGATCGGCCTCCTTAGCGACTTCTTCAATGAGGGTCTGGGGATGGGGCAGATGGAGGGCCTGCGCTACGCCATGGTCGCTTTGGCGCTGCTGATCATTCCGTCGTCTCTTCTGCTGCTGCGTGCACAGCGCTACTACCCGTCCGACTTCGAGCGATGAGGCGCGCCGTGCCGCCCGCGATTGGACGGCGCACGCCTAAGGCCGCCGCCAACACACGAAAGGGCCCGGCGCAGGCCGGGCCCTTTGTCGGCTTCCCGAAATCCCGGCTCAGGCCGCGCGATCGACGCCCGGCCGCTGCGAGATATCTCGGGCGATTTCCCAGAAATCCTCCATCGCCTCGGAGTGCACGGTGCGACGCTTCAGCAGCTGGAACCGGCTGACTTGCTGGCAGTCGAGGATCGGCCGGCGTGTACCGTTGCCAAGACCCTGGGGCGACCACCCCGGCACGACGGAGATCGCCTTGAAGTCCTCAAGCCGACTTGTGTAGCTGAAGTCGGTTTGCTCAACCGCATTCACGTTCAGACCTTCCAGGATGCCGAAAAGTTCGTCGTAAAGACCTGGGTTGACATAGCGCGGGAAGACGGCCGCATTGCGCCCGCTCAAATCGGCCAGGGTAATGACGCTCTTCTGCAGCAGCGGATCGTTTCTGTGGAGAGCAACTTCCAGCTTGCGTTCCGAGAGCGTGAGGATCTCAAGCTCCGCCTCATCCAGAGGCCCGGTTGAGAACAGGCAGTCGAGGTCGCCATTCATCAGGTCGACACGAAGCTGCGTCTGGTCGCCCGTGCAAATCTCAAGCTTGATATTGGGGTGCTTGCTGTGGAATGCGTCGAACAGGCGCAACCGATCGCGCACATACAACGCGAAGAACGGCACGCCAATACGCAGCTTGTCCGGCTCCTCGCGCACCAACGACGCGGCCAGCGAGCGGGTCGCTTCGACTTCGCGCCACATCATGCGCGCCCGCAGCAAAAGACGCTCACCCCGTTTTGTGAGCTCTACATGGCGCGTGGTCCGGATGAACAGCTTGAAACCCAGCTGCGCCTCCAGTTTGCCGATCTGGCGCGACAGCCATGGCTGGGCGAGATTCAGGCGATCTGCCGCTTTGCGAAACGACAGGTCGTTCGCGACGGCGACGAATTGCAGCAGCTGGTTTACGTCGATCTTCATGACGCCCTGACACCTGGCGGCCCCTGACGGCAGCGCGGCGACACTACACGAATTGTCGGGCTCTGGAAGTTTCTGGACGCGGCGTGTGTTGGCCAGGATGCGGAGCATGGGGCGATACTCAGTTTTTTGGCATGGTATAGTTGCGCAGAACGATGGTGCCGCGGATCTCCTGGGTCGTGAGCTCCGGCCGCAACTCGGCGAAGCGGCCATCGCGCACCTTGTTCACCCAGTCCGGCTCGATCAGCACCGCGCGGCCCACGGCGGCGAAGTCGAAATCGCCGCGCGCAAAGCGACGGGCGAGCTCGGCCATGCCCGCCAGGCCCGTCGAGTTTGCGACCTTTCCTGCGAAGCTGGCGTGCATGTCGGTATCCAGACCGATGCTGCCGACGGCGATGGTGGGTAAACCTGACAGCCGCTTCACCCAGCCGGCATAGCCAAGATCCGAGCCATCGAACTCCGGCATCCAAAAGCGGCGCGCCGACGCGTGCAGGATATCTACGCCGGCCGCTTTCAGCGGCTGGACGAACGTGTCGAGTTCCTCTGGCGTCGCAAATGGCTTGGCGTCGTATAGGCCGGCCTTCCACTGCGAGATGCGCATGCCCACGGGAAACTCCGCCCCGACCGCTTGCCGGACGGCACGAACGACATCCAGGCCGAACTTCATGCGGCCGGCCAGATCGCCGCCATACTCGTCGTCCCGCCTGTTGCTGCCGGCATAGAAGAACTGGTCAATCAGGTTCCCGTGCGCGCCATGCAGTTCGACGCCCGAAAATCCGATCTCCCTGGCGATCTCAGCCGAGCGGGCATACACCTCGATAATCTCGCCGATTGCCTCGCGCGTCAGTGGCGCGCCGCGCATCTCTCCCCCTGCGGTCATGCCCGAAGGACCGTAGCCGCCCTCGCGATTGGCACCTTCGTGCCAGAGTTGCAGGAAGATGTGGCTTCCGGATTCCCGCACCGCGTCCACACAAGCGCGCCAGCCGTCATAGGCAGGCGGAAACATGCGGGCATAGGGACTGTGAGTGGTCCAATGGTCCATCGTCGTGCCCTGGGTGACGACGAGGCCGATGCCGCCCGCAACGCGAGCGCGATAGTCTTCGGCGTGGTCACGGCTCGGAATGAAGTCGTCGGGCTTGTGCCGCTGCATGGGCGCCATCACGAACCGGTTGGGGATCGTAATGCCGCGCAGCGTGTAGGGCTTGAACAGCGCTTCCAGAGACATAGCCGGCCTGGTTGTTGAAAGAAGCGGGTCGACCCTGACGGCCGACCCGCAGTGCGCCGGAGGATGGAGGGTCTCGCCTTCGGCTAGAACTTCACAGACGCCTGAAGCATCAGATTGCGCCCGCCATAGATGCCGTATGTGCGCACGGTGCCGGGAAACCCCGGATAGGTGTAGCTCTGACCGCCGCGCCACACTTCACCGAGATTTTCGCCGATCAGCGCGACGCTCCACTTGCCGTCGAGGTCGGCGACGCCCACGCGCAGATTGTAGATCTGACCTGCCGGCTGCAGACCGGTCGCGTCGGCATAGGCGCTCGTGTCGAAGTAGTACGGCGAATAGAAATCGACCGAACCAGAGATCTCCAGACCGATCGTGCCGGTTAGGTTCCGGGCGTAGTCGAAGCCGGCCGAGCCCGCCCATTTCGAAACCAGCTGGAGCGGAAGCCCGCGGCCGTTGAACGTCGGCTCGCCCTCGAACGGCCTGCCGCTGACGCAACCGCGCAGAGCAGCCGGGGCCGTGCAGGTCGCACCCGGATAATCGTCGAAGAACGCATCGGTATAGGCGACATTGCCGGAAAGGCGCAGGCCCGGGATCCACTTGTCCAGATTCGCGCTGCCGGAAAGCTCGAAGCCCTTGGAGATCGCCGTTGCGGCGTTGGTGCCCCGCAGCGTCGACGTGCCGTCGGGCATCACCACGTGCTGACTGACCTGATAGTCGTCCATCACCATGTAGTATCCGGCGGCGTTCAGCGTGAGAAAGTCCGCGATCACGCTCTTTACGCCGATTTCGTAGCTGGTGGTGACCTCCTGAAGGAGGCGGAAGTCGAACCGCGTCGTCGTCCGCTGCGACTGCAGCGTGCCGGGCTTCGAGCCCTGGCCGAAGGTCGCATAGACCATCACGTCCGGTGTCACGTTGTACTGCAGCGTGATCGACGGATCGAAGTGAGAGTCGGTGAACGAATCTTCAAGAGCGAAGGGCGCGATCGGAAAGCGGCAGGTCGGCGCCCCTTCAGGCGGCGGCGGACACGAATCGAACACCGTGACGTAGTCCATGGCGCCGGACTTGTGCACGCTGGTGTAGCGCCCGCCCAGGATGAGATCGAGATCGTCGCGGATGTGCCAGGTGCCGGTCGCAAAGACAGAGAAAGTATAGCTTTCCATGTTCAGCCTGGTGCGCTGCACGCCGCGCGTCGTCACCGCGCCCGGCGGAATCACCGGCGTCACGCCCGGCGCGCTGCCGGCGCTGCGCGTATCGAAGATCAGCGGATTGGTGATCTCGAACTGCGACCAGTCGCCATAGACGCCGACCACCCAGTCGAACGTCTCGCTCACCGGCGACTGCAGACGGAATTCCTGCGACGCCTGCTTCTGGCCTTCGAAGTAGCTCGTATTGAGAATCTCGAACGGCGGCGCGTGGCGTCCGGCGGTGTTCATATAGGACGAGTAGCTGATGAAGCCGGTGGTCGAGACGAAGGAGAGGCCGCTGGGGCTGTCGATCGTCAGTGTGTTCGCAAACTCGAACTGCTCAAGCGCGTCGGCGTCTTCGCGGGTGAAAGGCCGTCCGTCGGGGCCGGGAATGACGATCGGCGGCGCATTATACGCGCCCGCGTCGATGACGGCCTTCAGCGCGTCCCGATAGGTCGTGTAGGTCAGCGGCAAGCCGAAGAAATTGTGCCCGATCCCTTCGACCTTCGCGTATTCCAGCTTGGTCAGCATGTCGACGTGGTCGCTGGGCCGGAAACGGAACGACAGACGGCCCTGGATGGAGTCGACGCGCGGCTCGTCCTTGCCCGTCGCAAGGTTCAGCAACTGGCCGGTCGTGTCGCGATACTTCATCGCCAGGCGGGCGCTCAGCGTTTCGCTGATCGGTCCCGAGACATACCCGGCGATGTCGACGCCGTCGTAATCGAAAAGATAGTTGGCGGTGATACCGGCCTCGAACATATCGGTCGGGTTGTTCGACAGAAAGTTCAAGGCGCCGGCCGACGAATTCTTGCCGATCAGCGCGCCCTGCGGCCCACGCAGGACCTCAATGCGCAGCACGTCGAAGAACGGCATCTGGTTCTGGCGCGCCTTGCCGATGAAGATCCCGTCCTTGTAGAGCGCGACGGACTGCTCGGTGTTGCCGAACGGGCTTGAACCTATGCCGCGCATCCTCAGCACGTTGCCTGCATTGCCGGTGCGCACCGAAAGCCCCGGCACCTTCTGAGCGAGCTGCAACAGATCGGTCGTGCCGGTCTTCTCAAGCTTCTCTTGACTGACCACTTCGATCGCGATCGGAACGTTCTGTACGTTGCGCGCGCGCTTGGTCGCAGTGACGATGATCTCCTCATTGGCGGCTTGTTCGCCGCCCCCATCCTGCGCGAACGCGCCATGAGCAGGCGTGACGACAAAGACCGCGAGTGTGCTCAGAAGAAGTCGCTGGCGAATTCTCATAATTCCCCCCCTGTGGGATATGTCGAACGCTGTGATTGCGTCTATTATTGGAAAAATATTTTCCGATATTTCTTCGTTGATCAACGCAAATGTCGCCGCGACGGGCTTCTATTCTGTCAAATATTTGTCTTATCTATCCGCTTGGCATCAATCAGACGCAGAGCAGGCATGAATAGCGCGATCCGGTCTATTATGTGTGCCGCGACAACAGTCGGCGGGCGGCGAACGGCCGGCGCTTTCCGAATCGGCGCAACACTGCATGCGTTGCTGTCTGAGGCGCTCGCGGGAGAAGTTTATGGCGCATAGGCACCGATTCGTGATGGCCGGCCTTCTGGAAGGCTGGGACTGGTTCGACAACGCGCTTCAGGCCACGCTCAAGTCCAGCGGCCTGGGCGCCTACAACAAGTCGCAGTCGATGATGATCATGTATGTATCGTCCGGTGTGCGCCGCCCAGTGGAGATCGCCCGAAAAATGCGCCTGTCGCGCCAGGCGATCGGTCACATCGCGGGCCAATTGCTCGACATGAGTATACTCGACGCGAAGCCGGACCCCGAAGACGGCCGTTCGGTGGTGCTGGGCTTCGCCCCCGGGGCGCGGAAACTTCAGCGTGCGGCCGGAAAGATAATCGCCAAGCTTGAACAGCGGCTGGCGGAGCGGATCGGCGCCCGCAAGATGGCGGCTCTCATCGAGATTCTCAACGCTGACTGGGGTTCCGCAGCCGACGATGATCAGCCGGCGCGTGGCGGACGGCCGCGCGCGCGCTGACCGCCACGCGCCGCTGGCGCGCCGGGATTGTCAGCTTAACTCGGCCGAGGCGCGTTTCCCCCGATCGCGGGGATTCTGGCAGCAGCAGTTGCGGCGTTCCATTCCGCCCTGCGGCGGATCGACACTCGCGAAGCGTTCGGCGCCAGAACAAGTGTCGAGCGCCGTAGAAATTGTTGTAGATGGCGGCGTGCGTGGCGAGAAATCTCTGGGCTGAGCCTTGCGACTTGAACCATCGCATCTTCCGCTCTCGAACACGTATGGACAGGTGCGAGTTTTCGGCGGTTGTTTTCCCGAAGCCGGCCAGGCTGATGCCGGTCGGCGCAGCCAAGGGCCCGAACAGCCGAGTTGTACGAGTACAATCCGTCGGTCACGATCGCTGCCGGATGGAGCTGCGTATTCTTCAACAGGCGCTTCAGATCTTGATCGCTGCCGCCCTGTTGCGCCCTTTCTGTAAGAGCTTGTCGAGCACTTCGCCCTCGTTGTCGACCGCGCGCCAGAGGAACATCCGCACGCCGCGAATCTTCACAACCATCTCGTCCAGATGCCAGCGGCCGGTCGGCGGATCACGGCGCCGGCGCAGGTTCGCCGCGAAGACACGCCCGAACTTCAGCGCCCAGGTACGCACGGTTTCATAACTCAGATCGAGGCCACGTTCGGCCAGCAGCTTCTCGACATCGCGTAGGCTGAGCGAAATTCTGAAATGGAGCCCACGGCATGACGTATGATGTCCGGCGGGAACCGGTGCCGTTTGAAAGAAACCGCCTTCATCGCCCTGCTCCGCTTCAAATCCGTGACGCATTGTCAAGTCGCAGAGCAAGGTTAGCGTTTGTCTGACAGCACCGATCGGAAGGGCGGGCTCGAAACCTTGAGCCCGCCAGTCCTGAACAATCAGCAGATGCGGGGACGCTTGTAGTCAGGCTTTCCCGTCGAGATACTTCTGGATCTCCTGCTGCAGGTGAACCACGCGTCCTTCGCGGAGATTGGTCAGGTTCTCCTTCCAGGCCATCGAACGCATCGTCGCGCCCGACTCCTCCATCGCGTAGCTGTCTTCATCGAGCACGGAGTTGAAGAAGGCCGCCCGCTCGGCCGGCGTGCGCGCATGCTCGCGATACGGACCGGTGGGTTCGCCTTCCGCCGGTTCGAGTTCGGCATTGGGGCCGCCCAGCAGGTAGAACTCGAATTGCGTCGTACCGACATCGACCGGCCACGCGATCATCAGATTACACGTGTCGGCGCGCTTGTTCGCGAGGTAGATCGCGTTCGGAAACGCCGAATAGTGACAGGTGGCGAAGGCGTGATGGTCGTTCGTCCGCTCGATCTCGTCGTAGGTGTCGCGGAAGGGCAGGATGAAGGCATCGTGCTTGCCCATGATGGGCACCGACATCTTGTCGAGATCCCAGATTTTCTCGTCATCGAACGTCTTGTGCGTGGTCGCGCCGTGATAGGCCTCGTTGAAGCCGTCGAGCACCGCCTTCCAGTTCGCCTTGAAGATGCGGATCTGATGATGGAACGGCTTCATCGCGCCGACATTGAACGGCTCAAGCTCGGGAACCAGCTCGTCCATATACTCCAGCAGCGGCGGCGCCTTGTCGGGGCCGGCGAGGTTGATCCAGATGATCCCGTTCCATTCCTGAACCGCCACGCGGTCGGCGTGCAGTCCCGCGAGCTGGCTCTCCTCATCGAAATCTGGACGCTTGGGCACATTCACCAGATCGCCTTTGAGGTCGTAGCGCCAGCCGTGCCAGCGGCATTGCAGCGTGCCGGCGCATCGCCCGCTCGAACGGACGATGCGCGCGCCCCGGTGCTTGCAGACATTGTGGAACGCGCCGTAGCCGCCGTCTTCCAGGCGCGAGATCACGACAGTCTCGCCAAAACGTTCCCACACCTTGAAGTCGCCCGGATTGGGGATCTCCGTGGCATGGCCGCCGACCAGCCAGGTAAGCCGGAACATGCGTTCGATCTCAAGCTTCAGACGCTCCGGATCGCGGTAGTTGTCGGCCGGCACCCGCCCCGGCGGGGTGGGGAAGTGCTCGACGCCCTCGCCCCAGCGAGGCTTTCGCGTATTCGGTATGCTCATGAGGATTTTCCGTTCGTTGTTCGGCGAAGATCGTCAGTGGCGCAGGCGCAGCTGCAGCGCGATGGTGCGCGGCGGATCTGCGGCGAAGACATAGGCCCCGGTGTTCAGCGGCACGTTGAAGCCGAAATTGACCGTGCGCTCGTCGGTCAAGTTCTTGCCGAGCAGGGCGAGCTGCCAGGCGCCGTCGAGGTCGCCGATGCCGATGCGCATATCGAGCTTGGTCGAGCTGCCCTGCATCCAGACGGGATTGCCGTCGGGCGCGACCGCGTGCTTGCCCTTGTGGGTCAGGTCGCCGCTGGCGAAGAACTCCAGCGTGTCGGTGATCGGCACATTGTAGTCGAAGCCCAGATTCCACGACCATTTCGGCGCGAAGGGCAGCACGTGCCCGGACAAATTCTGCCCGTTGCGGACCGCCGGCCCGGGGTCGAGATCGACGCATCCTTGCGCCGCCGTTTGCAGCGCATAACAGGCCGATCCGGGGAAATCGATGTAGTAGGCATCGAGATACGAGAGGTTGACGCGCGCGACCAAGCCGGCCGTCACCAGCAGTTCCGCATCGATCTCGGCGCCCTGGCTGCGCGCTGACGCAGCGTTGCCGACCGTGAAGGTCGTGCCGTTGAAGGCGCTGACCTGAAGATCGTCGATATCGGTGCGGAAGACGTTCGCGTTCAGACGCAAACGGCGGTCGAGCAGCGACATCTTCACGCCGGCCTCATACGAGGTCGCCTCTTCCGGCCGGAAGATGAAATTGCTCGTGAAGGTGCCGCGGCCGACATCGAAGCCGCCGGATTTGAAACCGGTGCGATAGCTGAAATAGGCGAGGCCGCCCTCGAACATGTCGTATTCGATCGTCACCGCCGGCGTGAAGCTGCTTTCCTCGAGCGTGCCCTGGAACGTGTAAGGCACGGTGCCGACCGCCGCGCCACGCGCCAGCAGGGTGGGATCGGACGTGGGCGCGTTGCTGCCCAGTGCGCTGACCCAGCGCGAGGTGTAGCCTTCGATCGATCCTTCCTGATAGCGCGCGCCGGCCGTCAGCCGCAGGTCGTCGGTCACCGACCAGGTCAACTGGCCGAACACGCCGATGGTTTCTTCGGTGCGCTTCGCCTCGCCGGTCGTGCGCAGCCGCGTGGTGGGCGTCAGCCAGTCCGTATAGCCGCGTCCGCCCCGAGCATCGCCGAAGCTGGCCCGCTGATAATACGCGCCCACGATGTATTGCAGCGGCCCATCATAGGTGGATTCGGCGCGAAATTCCTGGCTGAACTGGTGCATCGTTCCGCCCAGAGACGCCCACAAGATCGACAGCGGCGTGTTGTCGGAATCGACGTTCTCGTACCAGTCGAGATCGATATAGCTGGAGATCGCGCGCACCGTCGCGCCTTCGAAATCGTATGAAAGGCTGATCGAGCCCATCATGGTCTCGTCGCGGCCATCGACGCGCTGGATGTCATAGGCCGAGAAGCGGCCGTCGAGCTTGAAATCGGCCAGCGGATCGAGCGCCAGGACGGCTGGAATGAACGTCGTGTTGCGGGGATCGACATAGCCGATCTGCGCGGCGCGTCCTGTGCTTTTCGCCAGCGCGTACTGGAACATCGCCTCGACGCGGAGCTTCTCCGTCGGCTTCCAGTCGATGCTGGCGCGGAAGGCGGTTTCCTTCGCCTGCGGATAAGTGCCCGGCCTGAACGTGTTGGTGAACGCGCCGCCTTCGTCGTTGAAGCTGAAGGCGATGCGGCCCGACAGCGTGTCGGCGATCGGGCCGGTGACATAGCCTGTCACCTGTGTCCGGTCTCCGCCTTCGATGTTCTCCAGCACGGTCAGGCCCGCGCCGAACTGTGACTCCGGCTTAGCCGAGCTGACGACGATCGCGCCCGCGATGGTGCCTTTCGCATAGAGCGTGCTTTGCGGACCGCGCAGAATCTCGACGCGCTGGAGATCCATGAAGGCGAGACGATTGAGGCGCGAGGTGCTGAAATAGATCCCGTCGAGATAGACGCCCAGCGACTGCTCGAACGCGGCGTTCGAGCCTGAGCCGACTCCGCGCAGGAAGTACTGTCCGCTGAGACCAAGATTGCCGACGGCGAGGGTAGGCACGCTGCGCGCCAGCTCCTGAAGCCCCTGGGTCGAACGCGAGGCCAGCGTCTCCGCAGTGACGGCCGTGACCGCGGCAGGCACCTTCTGAAGGTTCTGAACGCGGCGCTGGGCCGTCACGACAACCTCTTCCAGACCTGCCGTTTCGGCTTCGTCGTCCTGCGCCAGAGCAGTCGGCATGCCGCCGATGGCGATGAAAGTCGCCGCCGCCGCGCAAAGCGGCGCCGCGGCGCGTCGTGTCCGTTTCATAGGCGTTCCCTCATAGGTCTTATGCTTCGAGGATCTCTCGAAATCTTATAACAGTATAATGTTATTGACTTGGGAAAGAGTCAACCCGGGACGCACGGGCATCGCGCCGCAGGCGGGTTAGGCTTCAGATATCCAGCGCCAGGGCGATGTCGGCCCAGGAAATCGTCCTGGCGCCTTCGGGCGCGTATGTCGTGCGCCAGGTCTTTCTGTACGAGTCGCTGATCTGTCGCATGCGCTCGTTCGCCGCCACCGGATCGCGCGCCTCGACGGCGTCGCGCACGCTTTTCGTTCGTTCGATGACGATAGCGCGCGCCTTTTCGTCAGGAACGACCCGAGCGGTATGGGTGATCTCGCGGAGGGCCGGCGACAAGAAGATGAACACCGCATTCCGGGTCGATTGCGCCAGCGCGTTCCAGAACTGCATATGCGCACGGTGATAGGGATCGTAACGCTTGAGGTTGGCGCTCATATCGGCCAGCGCTTCGTCCATGCGTTCGATATCGTCCTTGGTGGCGTTGCGCGCCGCCATCTCGGCCATGCCAGGCTCGATCGCGCCGCGCGCCTCGATCAATGACAGCATGGTCGCCCCGGAAAACTGAAGCAGCAATGCGAGGGTCGAGGCCAGATGCGTATGGTTAGGCTTGTCGACGAAAGTGCCCCCGCGCAAGCCGGGCCGTATATCGAGGACGCCGAGAATCTGCAGAAAGCGAAGCGTTTCGCGCAGTGTGCCGCGCGAAACGTTCAGGCGCACCATCGCCTCGGATTCCGACATGAATTTGTGGCCGGCTTCCATGCCTTCGTCGTACATCGCCTGGACGATGTCGCGTGCCACGCGATGGGCGACCTTTTCGCGGCTGCGTTTTTTTACGGGAGCGGGAGCCTGCGGTTCGGCGGCGCTGCGCTTCGACGTTCGCATGGGAGAATGGTTCGCAGAGGAAACTATTCTCGCTTTTTACCGAGTTCTACCGGCATTCCTAGTACTAGTTTGCGGCGTTCGCCTGCTGCTGGGACGCGGGCCCGGGCGGGCGTCACTCAGTGCGGCGCAGATTGACGTCGTGGCCGGTCTCGGCGCCCGGACCGGGGGCGGTCACCATCCCCAGGCGGCGCAGATTTTCGTCATGAGTCGCCTTGTTGATCGTGAACCGTGAAAGCAGGAAGATCGCTCCCATGAACAGCAGGATGCAGGACGGCACGTAAAGAAGGGCCATGTGCTGAAGCGTCTCCGGCGCGATTTCGCCGGGTTTGGCCTGCTGGGGGAAGTCAACCAGGGTCAGAATGAAGCCCGTTCCGAGAACGCCCACCCCCGACACCAGCTTCTTGAAGAAATTGTCTGCCGAAAGAAGCAGGCCTTCCGAGCGGCGTCCGGTCTGCACTTCGCACTCTTCCACCACGTCGGTCGCCATGGATGTGACGATGATCGACGTCATCAGCGTTGCGGCCGAGAGGACGAACTGTTCCGTCGCCAGTATCCAGAACACGGCGGCATGTCCGTTCTCGGGAAGCACCCCGGCAAGGCGCGCGATGATGGGCGTGGTCGACGCCACCATGGCGACGATGAACATGCCGAACGCCGCCTCTCGCTTGCCGAAGCGCCGTGAGAGCGGCGCGCACAGGGCCGCGCCCGCCAGCCCGCCCGCCATGCTGATCGTGACCAGCAGGGCCAGCTGCGCCTGATCGAGTTCCCAGAAATAGAGAGAGAAATAGAGCGACAAGCCGCCGGTAAGCCCGGTCGCGATGGCGATGACCATGCCGGAGCCCGTCAGGACGAGGAAATTCCGGTTGCTGAGGGTGACGATGATTTCCCTGATGGCCACGCGCATCCCCACTTTCCGCAAGGGGGGATTGCGCAGCGTGGGAATGAGGTGGTGGGTCGCTGCCGTCGAGATCATGATGACGGCGAAGATGATGACGGCGCCCGTGACCGCGAACGGGAAATAGCCCTCGGGCGCCAGGATGCCGCCGGATCCGTCGGGATTCTGCGGCATGAATACCTGATAGGCTAGAACGGTGAAGCCGATCCCGCTGACCATCGCCACCACCCAGCGTATGGCGACGAGGCTGGTGCGCTGATGGTAGTCCGGCGTCAGTTCGGGGATCAGCGCCCCGGCCGGCAGCTCATAGAAACTGTCGAACAGGCGGATAAGCAGCAAGGAGCCGAGCATGAAGGCGACGAGCGCGGTCTCGGACAGGTCGCCCGGCGGGTTGAACAACAGAAAGAAGCCGAGCGCGTAGGGAAACGCCGAGATATACATGAAAGGATGTCGCCGGCCCCACCTGGAGCGGAACCTGTCGGACGCCAGCCCCACTGCGGGGTCGAAGATCGCATCGCAGATGAGTGTGATGGTGATGACGATCGACACCATCGCCGGCGACAGGCCCAGAACCTGATTGTAGTAGATCATCAGGAACGCGCTGAGCGCCCGGGACTTGACGCCACTGGCTACGGCGCCGAAGCCGTAGAGCCACATCGTCGTCCTTGGCAGCCGCCGCGGCGCACCACCTGCCGCAGCAGAGACCATCGTACTCATCGTGCGCCCTCTTGCCGCGGCAAACGCCTGCGCGTCCGGCCGCGGCCCTCCCTTTGGGCCAGCGATGGTGTGGCCTCATAACCTTATACTGATAATAGTGATGTCGCACTCATCGACATGTCAATGGAGTTCGTGCGCAACGCCGTCTGGGCCGGGCGAGCTTTCTGAAAATCCTAGCATATGAAAGACAAAATGCGACGGAAGGAACGCGGCGCGAAACAGCATCGCGACCGGCGGCGCCCCGTCGCGCACCGCAGATACACACGGTGTCGGGCAGCTCATCCGATTGGAAAACTTATAATTTTTTGAGGCGCGCCGTCGATAGCAAGCGCGGGCCGCCACGTTCACGATCCCGTTCGCAACGCTTCACGCCCATGCAGGACCTCCGCCAAAGCGGAGACCGATGAACCACGCATCAGCCCCAACGTGAATCTCCGAAAGTCGATTGAACCTGAGCGCCTCGAGCACAGCGTCAGGCCGACAATATCCGCTCCCGCAGCGCGAACTTCTGCATCTTCCCGGTCGGCAGGCGCGGCAGCTCGGCCTCGAAGAGGATGCGTTTCGGCACCTTCACGCCCGACAGGCTCCGCCGCATCCAACCACGCAACTCTTCCGCGAAAGCGGGCGTCGCATCGGCCATGTCCATCGGCTGGACGACGGCCGTGACGATTTCGCCCATCTCAAGGTCCGGCACGCCGATCACAGCCGCGTCGGCGACCTGTGGATGCGTGACGAGCAGGTTCTCGATCTCCTGCGGGTAAACGTTCACGCCGCCGGTGATGATCATGAAATTCTTGCGATCGGTCAGGAACACATAGCCGTCCTCGTCGACATAGCCGACATCGCCGACCGTGCTCCAGCCGTGTTGGTTGCGCGATTGCGCCGTCTTCTCCGGATCGTTGTGATAGAGGAAGCGCTTGCCGTTCTCGGAATAGATCGTGCCGATCGTCCCGATCGGCACCTCATCGCCGTTCTCGTCGCAGACACGGATCGACCCGAGCATACACTTGCCGACCGAGCCGGGCTTCCGCAGCCACTCCTCTGAATTGATGATCGTCATCGCCGTCTGTTCTGTGCTGCCGAAATATTCCAGCAGGATCGGCCCCCACCATGCGATCATCTCGTGCTTCACCGACACCGGACACGGCGCTGCGGCATGCACCGCGAGCTTCAGCGACGAGGTGTCATAGCGCCGCCGCACGTCCTCCGGCAGCTTCAGCATCCGCACGAAATGCGTCGGCACCCACTGGCTGAACGTGATGCGGTGCCGCTCGATCAGGGCCAGCGCCTGTTCGGGATCGAACTTCTCCATCACCACCGCCGTGCCGCCGCAGCGGATGACGGCCAGCGTCCACACGAACGGCGCGGAGTGGTAGAGCGGCGCGGGCGAGAGATAGATCGTCTGATCGGTCAGACCGAACTTTTCAGGCGAGCGAAGCGCCGAAGACGGATCGGCCGGATCGACCACCTCTTCCCAGCGAATGCCCTTGGGCCGCCCGGTCGTGCCGGAGGAATAGAGCATGTTCGCGCCGAACCGCTCGTCCGCCACCGGCGTCACCGGCTGACCCGCCGCCTCGTCCGTCCAGGAACGATAGCCTGGCGCGGCCGCCCCCACCGTGAACAGCGTTATGCCCGTCACCTCGCCCGGTATCGCCGCGAAGGTCTCCGCGCCCAGTTTCGGCGAGGCGATCAGCAGCTTCGCGCCGCTGTCCCGCACGATATAGGCGATCTCGCCCGCCGTGAGCTTCGACGAGACCGGCACCACGATCAGCCCCGAGCGCAGGCAACCCCACGCGATCTCGAGCAGATCGGACGAGTTCTCAAGACAGAACGCCACCGCGTCGCCATGAGTCAGCCCCACGCTGCGGAACAGATGCGCCGCCTGGCTGGAACGCGCATCGAACTGGCCGAAAGTCGTCACCTCGCCGCAGCCGCCCATGATGACCGCCGGCTTGTCGCGCGGCTCGGTCGAAATGCGTTCGCCGTCCATCCAGTCCTCCGTTCGTTGTTGGTGCGGCCGTCTCAGCGGCCTGCGAATCGCGCCTCGCGCTTTTCCACGAAGGCGGAGATGCCCTCGCGGCAGTCGGCGGTGACGAAGGACGCCACCTGGTTCTCGGCCTCCAGCTCCAGCTGGGCGGCGAAGCTGTTGTCGCGGCTCGCGGCCAGCATCCGCTTGATCCGGCCATAGGCGAGCGTCGGACCGTTCGCGAGCTTCACGCTCAGCGCATGGGCGGCCGGATAGAGCGCCGCGTCGTCATGGAGGCGATAGGCGAGCCCCCAGCTCACCGCTGTCTCTGCGTCGACCTTCTCGCCAAGCATCATCATCGCGGCGGCGCGGCCTGCGCCCGCCAGACGCGGTATGGTCCACGAACTGCCGCCATCCGGCACGACGCCGAGGCGAATGAACGACTGGAAAAAGTAACCGGATCGACCGACCAGCACGATGTCGGCGGCGAGAGCGATGCCGCACCCGACACCGACCGCCGCGCCATTGACGGCGGCGACGATGGGTTTCTGCGAGCTCATCATGCGCTGCAGCACCGGGTTCAGCGTGTCGCGCAGCATGCGCCCGACATCGGGCGCCGCACCGCCCGTCTGTTGTCTCGACATGGTCTTGAGATTGGCCCCGGCGCAGAACGCATCGCCTTCGCCGGTCAGCAAAACGGCGCGGACGCCGTCATCGTCCAACAGCCCCGCCATCACGCCCGACCATTCGTCGCACAGCCCCTCGTCCATCGCATTCATGTGGACGGGGTCGTTGAAGCGCACGACCGCCAGCGGCCCGTCACGCTCCAGCAGCACCCTCTTCGCGCTCATCGCAATATCCGCCCCTTGCGCGCCCTTGTTCTGCGGCAGGCGCCTTTCGCCAAGTGTGCGTTAGCGGCGCGGGAGGGCGAATATCCCGCATGAGCCATAGACGCGGCGCGCTCAGCGCTTACCGATGCCGTCCATCACCGCGCCCAGCATGTCGGCGGCCACCACTGCCGCCTTCTTGCGGCTGCCCGCGCGATACCAGCGCGCCATTCCGTTGAAGATTCCAAACAGCGCCAAGCTGATATCGACGGCGTCCCGCTTGGCGACGGAACCGTCGCGCATGCCTTTGCGCGCCATGTTCGCAATCGAGCGGCCGAGATGCAGCTGAGAGGCGCGCATACGCGCCCAGACGTCCGGCGTCATCTCGCTTCCGTCGGTGAGGACGAAACAGCGCCCGAAATCGTCGGTGACGATCTCGGCATAGCGTATGAAGAAGGTGCGAAGCTGGGCGAGACCGGTCGGCTCTCGCCCGGCCTCGTCCAGCGCCGCGCCCAGTTGCGTGTCGGCGATCGCGGCGCACTCGGCCAGCAGCTGATCCTTGCTGCGGGCGTAGTGATAAAGCGCCGGCCGCGTCATCTCCAGCGACTGCGCGATGTCCTCCAGCGTCGCCTGGCGGAACCCCCGACGACTGAAGATGCGTGCGGCAGCCCGCAGGACATCCTGCCGCCGGTCGGTAAACCGGGCCGGACGTCCTCTGGGGCGGGCGATCGCCGCGATCGTCATGAAGCGCAACTCATAGGGCTTCTATATGCTGATTCCGCCGCCGACGAGGAGGATCTGACCGCTGACATAGTCGCTTTCGGGGATGCAGAACAAATAGATGCCCCCTGCCGCTTCCTCAGGCGTGCCGGCGCGGCCCAGCGGCACCATCACCGGCAGCGCGGCCAGCGCCGAGCCCGGAACGCCGGCCTGCACTTCCTTGCCCTCGATGGTGATCTTGGACGCCGGGTCGTCGAACGAGGTGGTCAGGCGCGTCTGGATGAACCCGAAGGCCACGCAGTTCACGTTCACCTTGAAGCGGCCCCACTCCTTCGACATCGTCTTGGTCATGCCGATCATCGCCGACTTGGCGGATGAATAATTGACCTGCCCGGCATTGCCGTTGGTGCCGGCCATCGACGAGACGTTGACGACCTTGCGGAACACTTCACGGCCTTCCGCAGCCTCCTTCTTCGCGAACACGCGGATCGGCTCGGCCGCCGCGCGCAGGATGCGGAAGGGCGCGACGACGTGCACATCCAGCATGGTCTGGAACTGATCGTCGGTCATCTTCTGGATGACGCCGTCCAGCGTGTAGCCGGCATTGTTGACGATGATGTCGATGCCGTTGAACGTCTCCAGCGCGGTCTTCACCAGACGGTCGCCGAAATCCGGCGCGGTGACGTTGCCGATGCAGGTCGCCGCCTTGCCGCCCGCCTCGCGGATCGCGCGGGCGGTTTCCTCGGCCGGGGCTTCATCCAGATCGCTGACGACGATGCTGGCGCCGTCGGCGGCCAGTTTCAGCGCCAGCGCCCGGCCGATGCCGCGCCCCGAGCCGGTGATGAGGGCGACCTTGCCCGAAAGCTTGCTCATGGAACTGTCCTGTTCAGGAAAGAGCGACGACAGCGTCGCCCTGGAGGGTGACGACGCCGCCGTCGATGGTGGCGGTAAGGGCTAGGCGCGCGCGCGTCTCGCCCGCCTCTTCGAAGATCTCGGTGACCTCGCCGTTGCAGGTGACGGTGGCCTGCACCGGCGTGATGGATGCGAAGCGCACGCCATAGGAACGGATGGCCTGCTGGGGAAAGGATGTCGTCAGCACCTGCGCCAGATAGGCCATCGACAGCATGCCGTGCGCGAACACATCGGGCATGCCGAACGACTTGGCGAAGTCGATGTCGACATGCATCGGGTTGTGGTCGCCCGATCCGCCGCAGAACATGGCCAGCGTGTAGCGCGAGATCGGCTGGGTGACGACGGGGTTGAGCTTGTCGCCCACATTCAGATTGCTCACTGGGGGCTCCTTCAATGCCGGACGACGATGACGGTGCGCGCCGAAACGCACAGCACGTCGTTCTGGTTGTGCGCGGTCGTGTCCTGGACGATGAACTCCAGCGCCCCGCCTTTCTTTTCGTAGATATCGACAGTCGTCGTCTTCAGCCGCACCCGGTCGCCCGCATGGATCGGCGCGTGATAGTCGAAGCGCTGTTCGCCATGCAGCACGTTGCCGATATTGACGCCCATCTCGGTGATCGAGCCCTTCCGGGCCGGCGCGAGCAGCCCCAGCGAGAAGGCAAAAGTCGGCGGCGCAGGCAGCGCAGGATAGCCGGCGGCCTTCGCAGCGGTCTCGTCGGTATAGACGGGGTTGGCTTCACCCGTCGCTTTCGCGAAGAGGCGCAACTGCCCCGCCTCGACATCGACGAAACGGTCTTCAGACGACTGGCCGATGAATTTGCGATCGACGGCCATGGCTCAGGCCCGCCCGTACATGGTGACGACGCAGGCGCCGCCGAGGCCCAGATTGTGCTGAAGCGCATGGGTGACGCCCTCGACCTGCCGCGCCTCGGCCGTGCCGCGCACCTGATGCGTCAGCTCATAGCACTGGGCGAGGCCCGTCGCGCCGAGCGGATGGCCCTTGGAAAGCAGACCGCCCGACGGGTTGGTGACGACGCGTCCGCCATAGGTGTTCTGGCCGTCGCGAATGAAGCTTTCCGCCTGGCCTTCCGGACACAGGCCCAGCGCTTCATAGGTCAACAGCTCGTTCGGCGTGAAGCAGTCGTGCAGCTCCACCACCTGCACGTCCGACGGGCCGACGCCGGCCTCCTCATAGACGCGGCGCGCCGCCTCCTTCGCCATGTCGTATCCGACCATGCGGATCATCGACGCACCCTCAAAGCTAGAGGCGAAATCAGTGGTCATCGCTTGACCCTTGATTTCGACCGGCGCGTCGAGACCATGCTTCTTCGCAAAGGCTTCCGACACCAGGATCGCAGCGGCCGCGCCGCAGGTCGGCGGACAGGCCTGGAAGCGCGTCACCGGACCGTACAGCTTTTTGGAAGCCAGCACCTCATCGACGCTCAACTGGTCGCGGAAGATCGCAAGCGGGTTGTTGGCGGCATGTTTGCGCGCCTTCACCGAAATCATCGCGAAGACGTCGTCGGACGTGCCGTGCGTTTCCTGATACTCGCGGCCTGCGCCGCCGAACATCTGGGCCGCCATCGGCGCCTGGTTGTCGAAACCCTGCGCCTCCTTCTGGACGTTCAGGTGCTTTTCCATGACGAACTTGCGGTCGCTGAAGGCGGTGCCCAGCGCGCCCGGCACCATCTGCTCGAAGCCGAAGGCCAGCACGCAGTCCGCGCCGCCCGCCGCGACGATCTGGCGCGCGAGATAGAGCGCGGTCGAGCCGGTGGAGCAGTTGTTGTTGACGTTGACGATCGG
>CAZBPO010000010.1:0-30332 GCA_964493795.1 uncultured Flavobacteriaceae bacterium | reverse complement strand
GACCGAAATCTGCCGCGTGTTGACGTTGCGGCACGATTCGCCGGCCTGCGCGCCGGCCGTCAGTGGCAGGTCAGGAGCGGCAGCACGACGCTCTACACCAGCCAGGATCGCGCCGCGGCCGATACGGTGGCTCAGATCCTGATCGACAACCGCCCTGCCGCGCAGTGCACAATCGGCGCGACGGGGCGCGGGATGACCTATTTCCGCCGCTAGACGCGAAAAATCTTCGCCTGACGTTACGGCCGCCCGGCTTTCGGGCGGCCGTTTCGTTTTGCGCCGGATTTCGCCCTGCGCTAGCTTTCCCGCCAACAAGCAATAACGCTGCTGGGGAGAGTCTCCATGAACTTCGATTTTTCCGACGACCAGAAGGCCCTGCGCGAGCAGGCGAACCGCTTCCTGCGCGACCGCTGTCCGCCCAAGGCGGTGCGGCGCATTCTTGAAGGCGGCGACACGTTCGACCGCGAACTCTGGAAGGGCGTCGTCGAGATGGGATGGACGGCCACCGCGATCCCCGAGGAATATGGCGGTCTGGGCCTTGGCTATCTCGAACTCTGCGTGATCGCGGAAGAACTCGGTCGCGCCGTCGCGCCGATCCCCTTCGCCTCGTCGGTCTATCTGGCGACCGAGGCCATCCTTCTCGCCGGCAGCGAAGAGCAGAAGCAGAAATACCTGCCGCGTCTCGCTGCGGGCGAGATCATCGGCACGTTCGCCAACGCCGAAGGGCCGAACGCGCCCTCGCCGCGCACGATCAAGACCACGTTCAAGGGCGGCAAGCTCGACGGCGTGAAGTCGCCGGTCGCCGACGGCCTTGCGGCCGACTTCGCCATCGTGCTGGCCCGCACCGGCGACAGCGGCGACCGCGCGCTCTCGCTCGCCATCGTCGATCTCGCCGGCGACGGCGTGACGCGCAAGGCGCTGAAGACCGTCGACCCGACGCGCGGCCAGGCCGAGATCGCCTTCGCCGGCGCATCCGCCGAGCCGCTGGGCGCCGCCGGAGAAGGCTGGGCCCTCACGGCGCAGATCTTCGATCGCGCCGCGATCCTGCTGGCCTTCGAGCAGGTCGGCGGTTCCGACGCCTGCCTCGCCATGGCCAAGGACTATGCCCTCAACCGCTACGCCTTCGGCCGCCAGATCGCCTCGTACCAGGCGATCAAGCACAAGCTGGCCGACATGTATGTGAATACCGAGATCGCGCGCTCCAACGCCTATTACGGCGCATGGGCGCTGGCGACGGGTGCGCCGGAGCTGCCCGAAGCGGCGGCCGGCGCGCGAATCTCGGCGATCCAGGCCTATGACTACGCGTCCAAGGAAAACATCCAGACGCATGGCGGCATGGGCTTCACGTGGGAGCTGGACTGCCAGCTCTTCTTCCGCCGCGCCAAGAACGATGCGCTCAGCATCGGCCCGGCGCGGGTGTGGAAGGAAAAGCTGGTCACCCAGCTTGAACGCAAGAACGCCGCCTGACGCGCAAAGACATCGGAGAAACGCCATGGACTTCAACGACACCCCCGAAGAGGCCGCCTTCCGCGCCGAAGCGCGCCAGTGGCTGGAAGCGAACGCGGCCCCGCGCGGCGAAACCGCGCCGCCCACCACAGAAGCCGAAGCGCTTGAGCGCGCCCGCGCCTGGCAGGCCAAGCGCGCCGCTGCGGGCTACGCCAAGATCACCTGGCCCAAGGAATTCGGCGGCCGCGCCGGCACGCCGATCCAGCAGGTCATCTACAATCAGGAAGAGGGCAAGTTCGACGTGCCCACCGGGTTCTTCGACATCGGCCTGGGCATGTGCATCCCGACGGTGATGACCTATGGCAAGCCGGAAGCCCTCAAGCGTTATGTCGGCCCGGCGCTGCGCGGTGAAGAGGTCTGGTGCCAGCTCTTCTCCGAGCCTTCCGCCGGCTCCGACGTCGCGGGTCTCAGGACGCGCGCCGAGAAAGACGGCGACGACTGGGTCATCAACGGCCAGAAGGTCTGGACCTCGGGCGCGCATTATTCCGATTTCGGCATCCTGCTCACCCGCACCAACCCCGACGTGCCCAAGCACAAGGGCCTGACGATGTTCTACATCGACATGAAGGCCCCCGGCGTCACGGTGAAGCCGATCAAGCAGATCAACGGCGGCGCGAACTTCAACGAGGTCTTCTTCAACGACCTGCGCGTATCCGACAGCCAGCGTCTGGGCGAAGTCGGCGACGGCTGGAAAGTCGCGCTGACCACGCTCATGCACGAACGCCTCGCGGTCGGCGGCGGCGCCGGCTCGCGCGGGCCCGATGCGGCGGAACTGCTCGAACTCGCCCGCTCGATCGAGCTTGAGGACGGCCCCGCCATCCGCAACACCGGCGTGCGCGAAAAGATCGCCGACGTCTATGTCCGCACCCAGGGTCTGAAATACACGACCTACCGCACCATGACGGCGCTCTCGCGCGGCCAGCAGCCAGGCCCCGAAGCCTCGATCGGCAAGATCGTCTCGGCACCCAAGCTTCAGGAGGTCGCCGGTTTCGGCATGGACCTGCAGGGCGAGGCGGGCGTGCTGTCGACGGGAGAGGGCTCGGAATTCCAGGCGTCCTATATGTGGGCGCCGGGCCTGCGTATCGCCGGCGGCACCGACGAAATCCTTAGGAACATCATCGCGGAGCGCGTGCTCGGCCTGCCGGGCGACATCCGCGTCGACAAGGACCTGCCCTTCAAGGACGCTCCCAAGGGAAGATGATCGCCCAGGCGACCGGCGCTCTGCGCTTCACGCTGGATCTGCCCAGCCGCCACGAGCCTCGCCGTTTCAAGGCGCGGCCGCTGACCGAGAATGACGTCGGCGCGGTGGACGAGCTGATGCGCCACGCACCGGGCGTCAATCGTCATCTGCCGCCGGTGGAATCGCCCCAGGCCGCCACCGCGCGCATCGGCGTCTTCGACGAGATGCGCGTGTTGCGGGCTTTCGTCGATCTCAGGGCCGGCGCGCCGACCGCCGATTGCTGCTTCGTCGAGCTGATGGTGGTCGATCCGCGCTATCGCCGCGCCGGCCTCGGCTCGCACCTCTTCAATGCGCTCGCCGCCGAGATGAAGGCCGCCGGCGCGCGGCGCATCGCGCTCGAGGTCGACGACGACAACGAAGGCGCTGCCCGCTTCTGGACCCGCCTCGGCTTCAACGAGATAGGCCGCGCCGGCTACCAGCGCGCCTTCGAGCGCCCGCTTTAAGCGGTCAGGCCGTGAAGAACGGCCGGTCGCCCTTGATCGTCACCCGCTCCATGGCGCGGCGCTGGGGGAAATAGTCCGACGCGGCATAGTGCTGGCAGGCCCGGTTGTCCCAGAAGGCGAGGGCGTTCGGCGTCCAGCGGAAGCGGCACTGATATTCCGGGTTCGTCGCCTGAGCGTACAGATGCTCCAGCAGCCAGTCGCTTTCCTTGCGGGTCAGCCCGTTGATGCTCTCGGTGAAGGCGGTGTTCACATAGATCGAGCGGCGGCCCGTTTCGGGATGGGTGCGGATCACCGGATGGTCCTGCACGGGATACTTGGCGCGCAGATCGTCCGCTTCCTTGCCAAGACGCCGCGCGAAGACGCGGGCGATGTCGTGTTTGGCCGTCATGCCGCTGACGATCCGCTTCATCTCGGACGACAGGCCCTCATAGGCCGCCTCCATGTTCGAGAACAGCGTATCGCCGCCCACCGGCGGGATTTCGATGGAACGCAGGATCGAACCGAGCGACGGAGTCGCGCGCCATGTCACGTCGGAATGCCAGGCGTTCTCCTGACCCTTGGAATTGGGCCCGTGCTCGATGCGCAGGACTTCAGGGTCCGGCTGGTCCTTGGGCGTCGCGGGATGGATCTCCAGATCGCCGAAACGCCGCGCAAAGGCGATGTGCTGCGCCCGCGTGATGTCCTGGTCGCGGAAGAAGATCACCTTCCAGTCGAGCAGCGCCTGACGCACCGCGGCGATGGCCTCGTCGGACAGCGTTTCGCGCAGGTCGATGCCGTGCAGCTCCGCGCCAATGGCCGGCGTCAGCGGTTTCAGATCGAAATGCGTACCGGCGTCGACCTTGGTGGCGATGTTCATGATGGCGCTCCCTGTCACGGCCGCTTCTATGGCGGCCAGCTTCGACAGGGCGGCAATCTAGAGCAATGCGCCGGGGCTAATGTAACCGATTACCCAATCGGTTCAGCGCCCGGCGCGCGCCTTTATCCAGTCGACGATCGGCTGGAACACTTTCTCGCCCGCGCTGTCGGCCACCAGCACATCGACATGGCCATAACCGTCCAGCACGGTCACCGTCACGTCGCCCGAACCGCTCGCCGCCGCCGAGCGCCGCGCGCTCGCCTGCCAGTCTGCGCCCATGCCGGTGCTGATGAAGGCGAGGATCGGCGTCTTCATTTCGCCCCAGCCGTCGTCCAGCGGGCTCGCCGGATCGTCGTCCATCGACGCGATCCGCTTCATCTCGACGTCCTGGATCAGCGGGTAATAGCGGTCATAGGCGCGCATCAGCCTGGCCAGAACCTGCGGCTGCGACACGCCGCCTTGCGGGTTGGCCAGCACGCCCGGCCCCCAGGCCGTTTGCAGCACATGCGCAAGTTGCGCGCCGATATTGGGAAACGCCGAATCCAGAGCCGGGCTTTCGGGGTTTTCCGCCGCCGCATCCATCAGCGCCTGCCGCGCGGTCCAGCCCCGGCTGCCGCCAATGTCGCTGGCCCAGACGCCCTTCGCCTCAAGCGCGGCCATCGCCGCGGCGTCGTCCAGAGGTTCGGACGCCGCTGCCTTGAACGTGCCATCCAGAACGATCAGCCCGGCCAGATCGGCGTCCTCCGCCGCAAGCGCATAGGCGAAGAACACGCCGCGGCTGAAGCCCGCCACGAAGATCGGCACGCCGCGCGTCTCGCGCCGGGCCAGCGCGCTGGCCGCGCGCACGTCTTCCATGAAGGCCGCGCTGGTCCAGCCCTTCATCTCGCCCAGCGTCCTGATATCGGTCGCCGGCGCGACGGCATGCGTGCGGTAATCCAGCGCAAAGACGTCGATCCCGCGCGCCGCCAGATAGAGCCATAGATTGTGCCGCTCGTCGGTCAGCGCCGCCGAACCGTTCATGTTCGTGCCGGGCAGGTAGATCAGCGAAGCGACCGGCCTGTCGTCGGCGCGATAGCGATGCACGCGGATGCGGTCATGCCCGCCGCCGGGCGGCCGCGCGATGCTCCATACCGTCTCCTTGACGCGGGCGCCTTCGATGAACGGCCGCTCGGCCTGCTTCACCGACCAGCCCGCCGCATCGCCCTGCATCGAGCAGGCCGTTGTGGCGACGGCGAGAAGCACTGCTGCAAGCCAGCCCGTCAGACGCATCTGCCTCCCCCCGGTGTCAGCCGCGATAGTCGATCCAGTCGCCCTCGGCGCTCTGTATCTGCTTAGTGTCGCCGTCACCGCGCGTATAGGGCGGCGTCAGCGGCGCTTTCGAGACGCCGCCTGGAATATCCAGCACATAGGTCGGCATGGCGAGCCCCGAAACGCGGGCGTGCAGCGCCTTCATGAGGGCCTGACCCTCCGCAATGGTCGTGCGGAAATGCGAGGTGCCCGGCGCCAGATCGGCATGGTGCAGGTAATAGGGCTTCACGCCCAGCGCGATCAGGCCTTCCATCAGGCGGCTCAGCGTATCGGCGTCGTCGTTCACGCCCTTCAGCAGCACGCTCTGACTCACAAGCGTCGCGCCCGCCTTGCGCAACCGCGCGATCGCCGCTTTCGCGCCCTCGGTCAGTTCGCGCGGGTGATTGACGTGGATCGCCACCCACACCGCCTTGCCGGTCGCCGTGATCGCCTCGGCGAACGCCGCACTCACCCGCGCCGGATCGACCACCGGCACCCGCGTGTGCCAGCGGATCACCTTCACATGCGGCATCGCATCCAGCCGCGCGACGATCTCGCCCGTCCGGCGCGGCGACAGCATGAACGGGTCGCCGCCGGTCAAGATGACTTCGGAAATCTCGTCATGCGCGGCCAGATAGGCCAGCGCCGCCTCCAGCTCAGCCCCGCTCAGCGTCGGGGCCTGACCAGGCCCCACCATCTCGCGGCGAAAGCAGAAGCGGCAATAGACGGGGCACACACTGATCGCCTTCAGCAGCGCGCGGCTTTTATAGCGGTGCACGATGCCGGGCACCGGCGTATGGCGTTCGTCGCCGATCGGATCGCCGTTCTCTTCAGGCAGAACGGTCAGCTCCTCCGCCGAGGGCACGAACTGACGGGCGATCGGGTCGGCCGGGTCGTCGCGGTCGATCAGCGCCGCCATCTCCGGCGTCACCGCGATGGCATAGCGCGCCGCGACCTCGGCCAGCGCCGCGTCGTCGCGCGCCAGCCCGCGCGCGGCAAGCGCAGGCACGTCCCTCAATGTCACTCCAGCGGCGTCCATATCACCTGACCGATGCGCGAAGCGCCGGTGCATAGCATGACCAGCCGGTCGAACCCCAGCGCGACCCCGCTCGACGGGGGAACCAGCTCCAGCGCGCGCAGAAAGTCCTCGTCGACCGGATAATCGTCGCCATAGATGCGGCGCTTCTCGGCCATCGCCGCGATCCAGCGCGCCCGCTGTTCGGCGGCGTCCGTCAGCTCGCCGAACCCGTTGGCCAGTTCCACGCCGCAGGCATACAGCTCAAAGCGCTCCGCCACCCGGCCGTCATGCGGCGCGCGGCGGGCGAGGGCGGCTTCCGGTGCGGGATACTCGTAAAGGATCGTCAGCCGGGCCGGGTCCAGCGCGGGCTCCACCCTTTCCGCCATCACGCGTGTGAAGATGTCTGACCAGCCGTCATCCGCCGCGACCTGCACGCCGGCCGCCCCGGCCGCCGCCGCGAAGCCCGCGCGGTCTGTCTCGCCTGCTTCGTCGACCAGCGCCAGCAGGTCGATCCCGGCGAAACGCGTGAACGCCTCTGCCAGCGTCAGCCGCACCTCCGCCGCGCCGGGGTCGCAGTCGCGTCCCCGGTGGCTCAGGCGCGTCGCACTGGCCGCCTCGGCCGCGCCGCGCACGATGGCCAGCGTATCGGAGATCACGTCCTGATAGGGCGCGTGCGCCCGGTACCATTCCAGCATGGTGAATTCGCTGGCGTGCAGCGGGCTCGTCTCGCGGTTCCGGAACGCCCGCGCCAGGTCGTAGATGCGGGTTTCCCCCGCCGCCAGCAGGCGCTTGGCCTGGAACTCCGGCGAGGTCGGCAGCCACAGCGCCTCACGCTCTCCATCGCCCCGAACGCGCTCGGTGGCGAAACCATGCAGGTGGGTTTCGGCGCAGGGGGCGGCCTGCAGCAACCCACACTCCACCTCGGTAAAGCCATCGTCGGCGAAGAATTTCCGCACGAAACTGCGGATTTTCCCGCGCGCGGCCAGAAAGGGCCGGCGGTCGGCATGGGAATCGGGGGTCCACCACGGCGCTTGGCTCGCGGGCCCTGAGCGTATATCACGCGCCGAGTTTTTCACCGGACATCCGGAAATTGATTGCGGCGTCGCGCGTTTCGCGCAGGCGCCAGGAGGTTGATATGGTCAAGGTCATCGCAAGCAATGTGCGCAAAGGCAATGTTCTGGAGCTAGAAGACGGCAAGCTCTACGTCGTTCTGACGGCGGAAAGCTTCTTCCCCGGTAAGGGCACGCCCACCACCCAGATCGACATGCGCCGCATCTCCGACGGCGTGAAGACAACCCAGCGCTACAAGACCACCGACGGTATCGAGAAGGCCCAGATCGATCATCAGGACTTCACCTTCCTGTATGACGATGGCGAGAACTTCGTCTTCATGAACCAGGAGAACTACGAGCAGCTTCAGGTGCCGCACGACCTGCTCGGCGATCAGGCTCCCTATCTTCAGGAAAACATGAAGTGCGAGATCGCGCTGTTCAACGGCGCGGCGATCACGGTCGAAATTCCCCAGCGCGTCGTTCTCGAAATCGTCGAGACCGAGCCCGTGACCAAGGGCCAGACGGCGACCAGCTCGTACAAGCCGGCGATCCTGTCGAACGGCGTGAAGAGCGCGGTGCCGCCGCACGTCTCTGCCGGCACCCGCATCGTCGTCAACACCGCCGACGGCTCCTATGTCGAGCGCGCCAAGGACTAGGGACTGAACCCGGCGCGGCCGCTGCGTGCCGGACGGCGCGCTCAGGCCGCGTTCTTCCTGCCGGCGATCCGCCGCGCCAGCGGCGAGTTCCTCAGCGCCGCCCGCAGGTTGATCCGCACCGCATCCAGCCTGCCGCCCAGCGACAGCGCCACCGCCGCGTCGAACAGCGGCGCATGGCCGATACGGAAATTCTCTTTGTAGGCATAGTCGCCGATCGAAAAATCGAACCGGCGCACGCCCTTGTCGTGCAGGGCCATCATGGTCCGCTCGATCACCAGCCGACCCGGCGAGCTCGTCGCCCAGCCGCCGCCTGCATGGGCGAGGCGGACGAAGGTCACGATCTCGCCGTTCGAAACGCCCAGCAGTGCGCCGACCGTTTCGCCTTCGCAGATCAAAGCCCCCAGCACCGCTTCGCGGCCGAGGCCCTGCGTCACGAGGTGCCGGTAATGCGCGGTATAGGGCGCATCGCCGATCTGCGCGTCGATGCCCAGCTCGGCCATGCGCGCGGCCTGCAGAAGATCCATGTCGGTCAGAACCGCTAGCCCCTTTTCGGGGTTTTCGATCAGATCGAAACGTGCGCCTTCGGTGCGCGTGAAGACCCGCCAAACGCGCTCCTGTTCCTTGCGGAACTTGGTGGTGCGGCTGCGCGAATAGGCCTCGAAGGTCTCCGGCATGGTCAACGGATGCGCGCTCAGCGGCGACGGGCGCGCCACGCCGATCGCCAGCAGCGGATTGGGTCTGCCGCCGATGGTTTCGGGCTGCTTCTCCAGCCGCAGCAGCCGCGCCGGCGGCAAGGCCCGCCGCAGCGCCGGCCACAAGGTTTTCATCTCGGCGCGCGAGGGCAGGGCAGGCCCCGCGATCGGCGCGTTGTTGTCGCTGATGCCATCGTCGGCGAACGTAATCACGCCGCGCTTCAGCGCCAGCGGCAGCAGCATCGCCGGCTCGCCCCGGCGCGTGATCTCGACGATGACCGGCGTGACCCCGTCTTCGGTGCCATAGCTGGCATACCAGGCGTCGAGGAAGCCCGGCGTCTGGAAAGGCGTGGCGTCCCCGCCCGAGGCGAGAGCTCGCCAGACCGCCGGCGCCGCGTTCCATGCTTTGTGGACGCGGATGTCGAAACCCTGGTTGTCGCTCACGAGACGGCCGGTTCGACCGCCAGCACGCCGCCGCGCGTCGCGGGGTCCAGCCTGAATTCGATCGGCCGTTTTCCGGCGCGCTGCCGCGCCAGCCATTTCGACTTGCGGCTCAGCTTCTGCAGCGCCGCCTTGGCGAAATAGCTTGGTCCTGAAATCTTGCGGCTGCGCGCGGTCCAGCCATAGCGATGGCGAAGCAGCCCGTTGCCCATGTTCACGTGATGCTTGCGGGCGATCGTCCGGCTCCAGTGTTCGGAGGTGATCGAGACGTTCAGCACATCGTAGTTCTCGACGCGGTGCGGGGCGTTGAGCGGCCAGTGCGCCATGTCGCCGGCCTCAAGATCGAAGCTGCGCGCCTGGGCGTCGAACCAGTCATGATAGGGCATGTCCACTTCGACGCCGAGGACGGCGATGTCCTCCAGCATCGAGGGCTCCAGGAACGGCGAGGCCGCCGGATAGATCAGGATCTTCTTGCGGCCGTGCACCTGCCACAGCGCCTGCCCCGGCAGGTCGCAGTGATAATAGACCTGCGCGCCGGGCGACGAGATGAGGATGCCCATCGAGACATTGTCCATCGCCTCGCCGGGCGCGTTGCGGGCGATCTCGTCATAGGCGGCGCGCAGCAGATCGCCATAGCGCCCGTCCACCTCGTCGACGCGGCGCAGGTTCAGCCACATCCGGCCGGCCGCGATCCACTCGATCACGTCCGCGCCCTTCATGCCGGCGATGTCGCCTTCTTTCCAGAAGCGCCGTTCGCCGCGCGCGCCCATATTGATCAGGCTGTAGTGAGAGCGCGGATAGGCGTCGATCAGCGCCGCCAGCGCCGCCATCGACAGCAGCGGCGAGCGATGCAGGTTATGCCGCACCACCGTCGGCTCGCGGCCCCAGACCTCTGCGGCATGCGGCGGCCACGGCTCGAACACCGTGAGTGGGTTTAGGTTGTGCGCGTTCATCGCCTGCGATCCCGGCATCCGTCGACGACCTCCAGCCCGTCGGTCCAGTTAACCGTGTGCAGTCCCGATCCGGGCCAGTCAGCGCCGCCCGCTCTCAGAACCGCGCCGATTTCCTGCGCGAAGCCTTCGTCATCCAGTTTGGTCACGCGGCAAAATGCAAGGCCCGCGCCATAGCCTGTCGTACAATCCTGGGCCGGTCGCCACAATTCCCCGTTGCGGCGATAGAACGCGCCCGCCGGCCGCGCGCTCATCGCGTCCACCAGGACGGGGTTCGCGCTGTGGGCGGTCCACGGGCCTTCCAGCCGCTCGGCCGACCACAGATGCAGCGCGTCCCAGCTCGAGGCGCCGCCGCCGCCGACCGTGCCCGTCAGCCAGAGCCGGCCGCCATGGTCCACCAAAGTCGCGTCGGCCACGGGACAGCCGCTGACCAGCGTGGCGACATGCGTCCAGCCGCCCGGAAAATCGTCGGCGCGATACAGTTCGACCGTCCCCGCGCCGGAGCTTTCAGGAATCATCCACATCGCCCCGTCGCGTTCGAACACGAAGGGATAGGAAAGGTGGGTCTTCGCCTCGAATACCGGGCGCGGCGCGCCGATCGGGCCATCGAGGCCGATCTCCACCACCGAGACGATGCCCTTCGATGTCGCGTAGGGAAACTCTTCGACGAATACGAATTGCCGGCCTCGCCAGCTGACGGCGATCGGGTCGGCGTAGAAGCGTTGCCCGTCATCGGGCAGCACGGTCCACCCGCCCTCCGGAATGCGCATCGTCTCGGTCAGCCGCGCCCCATCGGCTCGCCGCCATCCGACATACCAGTGCGGCGCGCGGGTCGTCAGGCGCGAAAGCAGCTGCCGCGCCGCCTGGGTCAGCGCCGCGAATGCGCCGCTCGCCGTCCAGGCGGCGGCGTCGCGCAGGGCCAACGCGTCCGCGCCGGCCAGCTTCTGCCCGCGCGCCGCCATATCGGCGGCCCGCGCCAGCATCGAGACCAGACGGGCGTTCAGATTGTCGAGCGCGCGCCTGAGATGATGGGGGTGCTCCACGGCCGGCAAAGCCATCAGCGGATGGTCCGGCGCTTCGCTGTCGCTGACGCCGATAGCCGGCACCCGGCCGGCCAGCAAGGCGGCGGCGGCCGCTTCTTCCACCAGCGCATCGCCATAGACGGGGCGCAGCGTCCTCGCGGCCGTCGCACCGCTCGCCGCGCCGGTCAGATCGATCTCAAGCTGCGCGTCCTGCGTCCCTGACGCGGCGCGGTTCAGGTCGTCTTCCTCCCAGCGGTCGCTTGCGCCGCCGCCGCGCGCCCGGCTGGTCAGACGCTCCAGCATCAGCACCAGACCCAGCGCGGTCGGCGGGCGCGGGCCGCCAGGCCGCAGGGCGATCGACACCGCATGGCCGCGGCGGCGCAATTCGTCCGCGAGGCCGCGATGCCACTGCCGCGCCCGGCCCGGATCGATGGCAAGCCTGATTTTCAGCCTGGGAAACGCCAAAAAAGCCCCGACTCCCGAACGCGCGCGGCCCCCGCGCCAACGCTCGGTTTAGAAGTTTCCTCTAATCTGGGTGGCAGAATAGCTGATGTCATTTTGAGAAATGCCTAACAGACGCCTTCTTTTCTACACGCACGGACTGGTCGGCGGCGGGGCCGAGCGGGTCTGGGCGCTCGTCGCCACCGGTCTGCACCGGCGAGGCTGGGACGTCACGTTCGGCGTCGATTTCGAAGCCGGCGCGAATGAATCCTTCCTGCCCGCCGACATGAAGCGCGTCGTTTTCGGGAAAGGCCACGCCCGGGCGGTCGGCGCGATCGCACGCTTTCTCAGGGCCGAAAACCCGGCCGTCGCCTTCTCCGCCGTGGGGGCCTCGAATCTCAAGCTGATGCTGGCGCGGCTGCGCGCCCGCTGGCGCGGCGCGGCGATTGTATCCGTACACGGAAGATTTGACGCCGAGCCGCGCTTTCTCGGCCGCCTGACCTATCGCGCCACGCCGCTGACCAGCCGGTGGGCGGCGCGCACGCTGGCCGTATCCGACGATCTGCGCGATTATCTCATCGGCCGCTTCCGGGCCCGCCCGGATCGCGTGACCACCATCCACAACGCCATCCACCTGCCGCCGGAGGGCCACGTGCCGTCGGCCGATGAACTTGCGGCGCGTCCGCCCATCGTTCTCGCCGTCGGGCGGATGGTGCCGGAAAAAGGCTTTTCCACGCTTATCGAGGCGCTCGCCCTGACGCGCCCGGAAACCCGTCTGGTCCTGCTTGGCGACGGGCCGGACCGCCCCGCGCTCGAAGCGCGCGCCGCAGAGCTCGGCATCCGCGACCGCATCGATTTTCGCGGCTATCTGGCCGAGCCATGGCCGGCCTATCGCGAAGCCAGAATGCTCGCGCTCCCGTCCTGGACCGAGGCTTTCGGCAATGTGCTGGTCGAGGCGCTGGGCCACGGCCTTCCCGTCGTCGCCACGCGCTGCGGCGGCCCGGAAGAGGTTCTTCGCAACGGCCAGGATGGCCGCCTCGTGCCGCCGCGCGATGCGGCGGCGCTGGCCGCCGCGATCGACGCCACGCTCGCCGACCCCGGCGATCCCGCCCCGCGCCGCGCCCGGGCGGAAAATTTCTCCATCGACCGCGCGCTCGACCGCTTCGAGGCTCTGATCGCCGAGGTTTCGCCGCGATGAGCATCGTCGTCCGCGACATTCTGGGCGTTGCCGTCACCTCCGCGCCGATGGACGAGATGATCGACCATCTCAATGCGCGCCGGGCGGCAGGCGAGCGCATCAAGCTCGCTTTCCTCAACGCCCATGCCTCGAACCTGGCGGCGGGCGACGCCGCTTTCCGCGCGGCGCTCGATGGTTTCACGATTCTTAACGACGGGGTCGGCGTCGACATCGCGTCGCGGCGTCTGCACGGCGCGCGCTTTCCCGCCAACCTTAACGGCACCGATTTCGTCCCCGCTTATCTCAAGCGCACCGAGACGCCGCTGCGCCTTTATCTGCTGGGCGGGCGCGAAGGGGTGGCTGACGAGGCCGCCGCACAGATCGCCCGGATCGCGCCCCACCATACGGTCGTTGGTGTCCGGAACGGCTATTTCAGCTCCGATGAGACTACGGCGGTGGTCGCCGGCGTGGCCGCGACGAAACCGGATATCCTTTTGGTGGCGTTGGGAAATCCGGCGCAGGAATTGTTCATCGAGCGGCATTTCGAGGCGCTTGGGGCGGGCATGGCGGTGGGCGTCGGCGCGCTGCTCGACTTCCTTTCTGGCCGGGTGACCCGCGCGCCGGCCTTTTTCCGCGCGGCGCGTATCGAGTGGGTCTGGCGTCTGGGGCGCGAGCCGGGACGTCTCTGGCGGCGCTATCTCTTGGGAAATTCTCAATTTCTTTGGCGTGTAATCCGGAAAGGTTAACGCGGCCGTTTTCGCCGCGATGAGGATTTGCGCCCGTTTATGCCGTCCGCAGCGATGACAACCTATGGCGGTGCCCAGCCGCTGCGGCGCGCCGGCTTGCGGGCGCCGCCGCCGCCCGTGCTGCTTGAGCCCGGGCGTCCGGGCGATGACGGCATCGACATTCGCGGCCTGATCGACATCCTGCGCCGGCGCTGGCTGACGGTGCTCCTGCCGGCTGTGCTGCTGGGGGCGCTGGCGCTCGCTTACACCGTCGTCACGCCCAAGCTCTTCACGTCGTCCACGCTGCTCCTGCTCGATCCGCGCGATCAGAAGCTGCTTCAGACCGAGGTGTTGCCGGCGGGCGCGGGCTCCGACGCATCGCTGGTCGAGAGCCAGCTGCGTATCGTCACCTCTGATGCCGTGCTGGGGCGGGTGGTCGAGCGGCTGGCGCTCGCCAACGTGCCGGAATTCGGCGGCGGCTCCTCTGACCCGATCGAGCGCGCCGCCGGGGCGCTCGACGCGCTCGCCCGCCGTGTCGCGGTAAGCCGCGCCGACCGCACCTACATCCTCGAAATTCGCGCCACTTCGCGCGAGCCGAAACTGGCGCGCGACATCGCCGACGCCGTCGCGGCCGCCTATCTCGCCGACCAGACCGACGCCGCCCGCGCCGCCACGCGCAAGGCCAACGAGGCGCTGGCCGCGCGTCTTGAGGAGCTGCGTGCAGAACTGCGCGCGGCCGACGAAAAGGTTCAGGCCTATCGCGCCGCCCAGGGCCTTGTCGGCCGCGATGGCAGCGCCGTCACCGAACAGCAGCTCGCCGAACTGAACCAGCGTCTCGTCCAGGCCCGCGCCGTTCTGGCGACCGCGCGCGCCCGCTACGAAGAGGTGCGCCGCGCCGGGGCCGACACCACCGGTCAGGCGTTGGCCTCGCCCGTCATCGCCGCTTTGCGCACCCAGCTCGCGACCGCGCGCCAGCGCGAGGCCGAGCTGACCGCCACCTATGGCGACCGCCACCCGCAGGTCGTCCAGATCCGCGACCAGATCAGGGCCATCGAAAGCCAGATCGCCCAAGAGATCGGCCGCATCGGTGAATCCGCCCGCAACGAGGTCGCCATCGCCGAACGCGACGTCGCCAATCTTCAGGCTGAGCTCGACCGCCTCACCGGACGCGACGTCGCCGACGCCTCCGCGCTGATCCAGCTGCGCGAGCTCCAGCGCGAGGCCGACGCGGTGCGCGAGGTCTATGAGTCCGTCCTCGCCCGCGTAAAGGAGACGGCCGAGCAGGAACAGCTCGAAACCACGGCCGCCCGTGTCCTCGCACACGCCGCGACGCCGACCGCCGCATCGTTTCCGCCGCGCGGCTTCATCGTCGCCGTCGCCATCGCCTTCGGTCTCGGCCTCGGCGCGGCCATCGCCCTGATGCGCGAACGCTTCGACGACCGCATCCGCAGCGCCGCGCAGCTGCGCCGCGACGGGCTTGAGGTTCTGGCCGTCCTGCCGCCCTTCAACGCGCCCCGAAAGGGCCGCACCAACGCTTTCGACTACGCCATCCGTCTGATGCGCGCGGAATTGCGCGATCCGGTCGAGCGTCAGCGCGAGCGGTCCGCCCTCATCGTCGGCACGCGCGGCGGCGACGGGGCCGCGTCGGTCGCGCTCAATCTGGCTCTGGCCGCCGTCTCCAGCGGCGAGCGTGTGCTCGTCATCGACGCCGATCCGGCGACGCGCGCGCTCAGCGACCTGATCGCGCCGAACGCCGCCATCGGCCTCTACGACGTTCTCTCGGGCCGTGTCCCGCTGATGGAGGCGCTGGTCGGCGATCGCCGCAGCGGCCTGCGCGCGCTGCCCATGCGCGCCCGCAGGGCGCAGACCCAGGCGCGTCCTGCGCGCGGGGCGTGGGAACGGCTCATCGCACAGGCCAAGGCCAGGTTCGACTATGTCATCCTCGTTGGCGCGCCCCTGGCCGACGAGCCGGATTCGCGCGCCATCGCCGAAGCGACCGATCAGGTCGCGCTGGTGCTGCGCGCCGACCGCGCCGCCCGCGCCGATCTCGCCACGGCGCTGCGGGCGCTGCGCGTGCGTGGCGAAAAGACCTGCGGCATCGTGCTGACGATGGCGGGCCCGGACGCATCGTCATGACGGCGGCCCGCGCGGCCGCCTCCGGTTTGTCCGCCTTCGCGCCGCGCCGTGCGCGGCGGCAGGGCGCGCCGTGGGTCGTCGTGGCGCTCGCATGGGGCGCGCTGACGACGCTGTTCTTCATCTCGAACCTGGCGATGGCGATGTTCGGCCTCGCCTACGAGACGGCGGGCGGCGCGCAATGGGAAAAGATCGCGCCCGCCACCTATCTGGCGCTCGCGGCGCTGATGGCGCTCATCGTCGCCAACCCCAATCACGCCGCGTTCGTCGACGAAATCGTCCGGCGTCACAAGGGGCTGATCGTCTTCTTCCTCTGCTGGACGGCGCTGTTCGCCTATATCGTCCGCTTCCAGGGCACGCCGCTCACCCAGACATTCGACACGTTCCTGCTGCCGATGGCGCTGTTTCTGGTGTTGCCGCGAACCCCGGGCCGCACACAGCGCCGCATGGCGCTGTTCATCCATGCCTTCATGGCGCTGAACGCGCTGATCGGCCTTGCCGAGTTCGCGGCCGGCTTCCGCCTCACGCCGATCATGGCCCAGGGCATAGAGATCACCACCGACTACAGATCGTCCGCGCTGCTCGGCCATCCGCTTAACAACTCGCTGATGGCGGCCTGCTATGGCCTCATCCTCATGTTGGGCGGCGGGCGCGATCTGCCCCCGGCATGGCGCACGGCGGCTTTCCTGCTTCAGCTTCCGGCGCTCGCGGTATTCGGCGGACGCTTCGCCACGGTCGCCTTCATCGGTTTCGCGGGCGTCCTGGCGCTCATTCACGGCGTCCAGATTCTCGCCGGCCGGCGTTTCAGCACCACCGGCGCGGCCGCCATGCTCGTCGTCGTGCCAGTCATGGTCATCGGCGCCGTTCTGCTGGTCGCCGATGGCTTCCTCGACAAATTCCTGATGCGTTTCGTCGAAGACGAAGGCTCCGCCGCCAGCCGCCTCATCATGTTCGAGCTGGTCGGCAAGATTCCGTTCCACGAGCTTCTCGTCGGGGCCAATCCCGACGTCGTCGCCACGCTTCAGCGCACCGAGGGCATCGCCTTCGGCATCGAAAGCTTCTGGGTCGCCTTCATCGCCTATTACGGCATCCTCATCTCGGTGCCCTTTTTCGTCGGCCTGATCGCCTTCCTGGTGGGTCTGGCGCGCCAGACGACCAAAGGCTCCGGCTGGGTGATCTTCCTGTTCATCCTCATCTGCACCACCTCCGCATCGCTCTCCGGCAAGACCACTTCGTTCGGCCTGTTCGTGGCCATGGTGCTTCTGCTCATGCGGCCGCTTCCGCCGCCGCCGCCGCCTCAGGCGGGCAGGGCATGACCATGCTGCTCCGCCAGACCATCCTCTATCTGCCCGCGCAGATCGTCGGGCCGCTGGCCCAGATGGTCGCGACGATCGTCTGGACCTACTGGCTGGAGCCCGAAGCGCTCGGCGCCTACGCGCTGGTCTGGGCGATCCAGGAGCTCGCCGGGCTGGCGATCCTGTCATGGTGGTCGGCCTATATGCTCCGCTACGCCAGCGGGCATGGCGAAGAAGGCGCCAGGGCAAGGCTCGACGGCATGGAATGGGCCGTCCAGATCATCGCCGGCATCGCCCAGACCCTGCTCGCCGTCACCGCCGTCTGGTTCGTGATGGATATCGAGCCCAGTCTCGAATTCGCGGCCGCCGCCGTGGCCTTCACGCTCACCCGCAATCTCGCCAGCCACTTCGCCGATCGCGCCCGCGCGCATTTCGAGATCACCGCCTATTCGATCATCCAGATCACCGGCTCGCTGTTCGGCTTCCTGATCGGGCTGGCTGCGGTCGCATGGGTCGCGCCGACGCCCGAGGCGCTGCTGTGGAGCTATGCGGCGGCGCAGGCGGCGGGCCTGGCGCTCGCCATGCCGCTGATGCGTCTTGGTCTGCGCGCCCCGCGCTTCGACCGGACCATTCTCGCCGCCGCCTGGCGCTATGGCGCGCCGCTGGTCGTCGCCAGCGTCCTCGTCTGGGTCGGCAGCCATGCCATCCGGTTCATCGTCCAGGCCGATCTCGGCATCGAGGCGGTCGGTTTCGTCACGGTCGGCTGGTGGCTGGGCCTGCGTCTCACCACGTTCGCCTCGATGCTGGTCACCGGCGCGTCCTTCTCCATCGCGGTGGAACGCATCCGCGAAGTCGGCCCGCGCGCCGCGCTGCCTCAGCTCGCGACCAACTCGGCGCTCCTCCTCGCCATTCTCGCGCCCAGCCTCGCCGGCGTCATCGTGCTCAGCGACTCGCTGGTCGAGGTGCTGGTCGCGGAGATGTATGTGCCGATGACGGTCGAGATCCTGCCGCTGGCGGTCGCCGCCGGCGCGATCCGGGCCTTCAAGAACCACGGGTCCGACCAGTGCTTCCTGCTGTTCGAGCGCACCACGCTCAATATCTGGAGCACCATCGTCGAAGCGTCCGCCACCGTCATTTGCTGCATTGCCGGCCTCTATCTGGGCGGCATGGTGGGCGCGGCGGCCGGCTGTCTGGTGGCGGCGGTCATCGCCGAGATATTCAGCTTCGTCGTCGCCAACCGGCTGTTCGGCTACTATCTGCGCCTGCTCGATGTCGGCCGCATCGCCGCCGCGACCGCCGCGATGGTGCTGGTGCTCGAGTTGCTGCCGCTGCCCCACATGCTCAGCGGCCTCCTCGCCGAAGTGGCGGCCGGCGCGGTCACCTATGGCGCGGCGATGGCGTTGATGTTTCCGCACGAGGTGCGGGAGTTCCTGGCCAAGCTGCAGGCGCGTCTAGCGCGGCGGTGACGCCGTCAGCGCGGCCAGAACGGCCCCGGCCGCAGGCTTCGGCTTCATCGCCGCGTCGTAAAGCTGCGAACGGGGTTTGCGGTCCTTGGGGTACCAGTCGGCGTTGGCGTACCAGGCGTAGCGATCGCTGAGCTGCCAGCAGATCACCTCCTTCACCGCCGTCACCTTCAGCACCGGCGTCAGAAACGCCGTCAACTGCGCCGCGACGGCCGCATCGCGCGCCTCGTCGTCGGCGGGCAGGCGCGAGTCGTCCACGTCCAGTTCGGTGATCTTCACCGACACGCCCAGCTCGGCCAGTTCGGCCAGCCAGTCCGCGAAACGGGCATAGTCGTGCGGCTCGTATGGCTTGAGATGCCCCTGCAATCCCACCGCGTGCAGCGGGACGCCGTCATCCTTCATCCGCCGCACCTGATCGTAGAGCAACGGCCTTATGCTTTTGCCCCACGCGTCGTCCTGCTCGCAGAACGCCTCGTTCAGCACCAGCTCTGCGGTGGGATCGGCCGCCGCCGCGCGCCGGAAGGCGGTCGCGACATAGCCGGGCCCCAGCGCGTCGAACCAATAGCCCTTGCGATAGCCGCCGTGCCGCCCGTGCATGGGAAAGAACGGCTCGTTCACCACGTCCCACGACGCCACGCGCCCGGCATAGCGCGAGACCACCTCGTCGATATGCCGCTCCATGGTGGTGCGCCGGTCGCGCACGCTCGTCCATTTCAGCCAGTCCGGCAGCCAGTCGTTCCAGATCAGCGCCGTGCCGCGCAGCTTCAGCCCGGCGTTGCGGCCCAGCTTCACAAGCGCATCGGCGGCCTCGAAATCCGCCTCCGGCCCATGCGGCCGCAGCCAGTCGAATTTCAGGCTGTTCTCCAGCGCCCCGATCCGCGCCTCGGCGCGCAGCAGCCCGCCCCAGGCGGGATCTTCGAAGATTTCACGGTCGAAGGCGCTGCCGAAACCGATCCCTTGCGCAGCCGCCGCGTCGCCAAGGCTGGGCGTTTCCGCCGCGCGGGCACAGGGGGGCAGGGCGGCGGCCAACGCCGCGCCGACCAGAATCTCGCGTCGCGAAAGCCTCACGGGCACGCTCCTTTAACCGCGCTGCTGTATAGGCTAGGCGAGGTATCGTTAAGGATTTGACCGTGGCCGGTAAGGTTGGCGAGGAACATTGGGGCGCGCAGACGGGGTATCGCGCGCGCCGGCTGGCGCGTTTCGTCGCGCTGGCCGACGAGATCATCGCCGCCAAGGGCGAATGCCGCGTGCTCGATATGGGCGGCAACCGCGACTACTGGATCGACCTTGAGCCGGTCTGGAAAGGCCGCAATCTCACCTTCACGCTGGTCAATCTCCAGCCCGAACGCCTCGACGATTCCCGCTTCGAGGCGCATCAGGGCGATTGCCGCGCCATGCCGCAATATGCCGACAACCAGTTCGACATCGTGCATTCCAATTCGGTGCTTGAGCATGTCGGCAAGTGGGCCGACATGCGCGCCTTCGCCGGCGAGATCCGCCGCCTCGCACCGCGCTATTTCGTCCAGACGCCGAATTACTGGTTCCCGATGGAGCCGCATTTCCGCTCGCTTTTCTTCCACTGGCTGCCCGAGCCGATGCGCGTCGCCAAGGCGCTGCGCCGGCCGCTCGGCGCCTTCCCCAAGGCGCCCACCGTCGATGACGCCCAGCGTTTCATCGAGGACTCCAACCTGCTCGACGCCCGCCGCTTCAAGCACCTCTTTCCCGATGGAAAGCTTGAGCGCGAGCGTGTCTTCGGCTTCACCAAATCGCTGATCGCCATACGCTGATGACGGAACCTGTCCCCATGTCCCTTCGCCTCGTCTCGATCCACTGCTTCGACCCGCGCGGTCCCAAAGTCGGCGGCATGGAGACGCATGTGCGTCAGCTCCTGCGCCGCCATCCGGCCGACATGCGTATCCTCATGGTCGGTCTCGACGATTTCGGCGATCTGGAGCTCGGCAAGGTCCACACGATCGAGGTCGCGGGCCGCGAGATCGACTTCCTGCCGGTCATGCACATCCCCTATGGCGACCAGACCACGGCGGCGAAAACCGTCTCCAACTCGGTCACCTTCCGCTTCGCCAAGGCGATGACGCGCTATCTCCCGGCCATCCGCCGCGCCATCAGGGGCGAGGCGGCGACAGCCGAGGTCGAGCGTTTCGAATTCGCGCCGCTGGCCCGCATGCTCGGCTGCCCGCTGGTCGTCATGGTCCATAACGAGGGCGATCCGAAAACCGACAAGATGGACAGCGTCCTGTCGCGCCACTGGCGCATCAACGCCACCGCCGAATGGATGGCCTTCCGTCTGGCCAAGCGCATCTTCTGCGTCACGCCCAAGCTGCGCGACCGCCTCGCCGAACGCCACCCCAGCCAGGCCCACAAGGCCGAGGTGCTGACCGTCTCGGTCGATACCCAGCTCTTCCAGGCGACGCCGTTCGATCTCGCCGACGGCAAGCTGCGGCTCGTCTATGCCGGCCGCCTCGACGAGTTCAAGGACCCGGCGCTGATGTTCCGCGTCTGCAAGCGGCTGCACGAGGCGCTGAACGGTCAGTTCGAATTCCATTTCTGCGGCTCCGCCGACCCGCACCGCTTCCCCGAATTCGCCGCCATCGAGGGCTTCACCGTGCGCCACGGCGCGCTGCTGCCCGATGGCGTGGCCGAGGTGATGCGCAAGGTCCATATGGGCATCCTCGTCTCGCACTGGGAAGGCATGCCGTGCTTCCTGCTCGAACTGCTCGCCTCGGGCCGGCCGTTCGGGGGCCTGCGCCTGCCGCAATTCGATCAGGTGATCGAGCAGGGCGTGAACGGCCGCATGGTCGAGCGCGGCCAGAGCGTCGAGGAATCCGAAGCCCTCGTCACCGGCGCGATCCTTCAGCAGTGGAGCGAAATCCGCACCGGCGTCACCGATCCGGACAAGGTGCATGAAAAGATCGTGCCCTGGTCGATCGACAACCAGCTGACCCGCCTCTTCACCGCGATCCGCGAGATCGCGCGCCCCGGCAAGCCGCCGCCGGCCCCGGCGCTGCCGCTCGCCGCGGAGTGATGCGCACCGTCCAGTGCGCGGGCGTCGGCGCGGTCTCGGCGCTCGGCTTCGGCTGCGCCTCGCTTGGCTCGCGCATCTCCGAAAAAGCCGGACGCGCCGCCATCGACGCGGCGCTTCAGTCGGGCGTCACCTGGTTCGACGTCGCGCCGTCCTATGGCGACGGCGCGGCGGAACGCATTCTTGGACAGGCCCTCAAAGGAACCGACGCCCATATCGTCACCAAGGCCGGCCTCGTCGCCGGACGCCGCAATCCGGTGAAGCGCGCCATCGGCGCGGTCGCGCGCCCCATCGTCGCCGCCATCCCGGCGCTGCGCCCGCTGGTCAAGCGCCTGCGCCCCGACAACGCTCAGCGCCTGCCGCTCGACGCCGAAACGCTCGGGCTCTCGCTCCGGCAAAGCCTCGACCGCCTCGGCCGCGACCGCCTCGCGGTCTTCGCGCTGCACGAGCCGACGCTGGCGGATGTTCAGAACCAGGCCGTCATCCGCGCCCTCGACGACATCAAGGCGCAGGGCCTGGCCGCGCGCATCGCCATCGCCGGATCGCCCGAGGTCTTCGCCGCCGCCCGCGCCGCCGGCCTTCCCGCCGACACGCTCCAGACCGCGCACTCGCCCTTCGACAAGGGCCTCGCCGCCGCGCCGGCGGACGTCTTCACGGTCAGCCATTCCGTCTTCGGCGTCGCCGGCGCGCTGGATCGCCTGAAGCGTGTCCCGGCGGAAAAGCTCGCCGCCGCCGGCTTTGCTGACGCCGCCTCGGCGCTGCTCGCTTATGCCTTTGCATCGAACCCGAACGGCGTCGTCCTCGCCTCCAGCTACGCCCCCGGCCACCTCGCCAAAAACACCACCGCCGCCTCAGCCGATCCGGATCCCGCAATTCTGGAGCGCCTCGAAGCGCTCCTCTGATCCTCCCCCGTCATTCACGGGGGAGGTGGCGCGCGGAACGCGCGACGGAGGGGGCATCTCCGCCCCGATTTCTAGCACTCTCTCCCGTCGGCCCACACTCTGTCATCCCGGCCTTGAGCCGGGATCCAGAAGCGCAAGCGCCGGTGTTTGCCGCTCCTCAGTCCCGGGTCTGCGACGCGTGCCGCGCCTCCGCCCGGGATGACAGGAAAGCATAAGCTGCGAGATCGGCGTGCCTAACCCGCCGCCAGCCGCCCCTTCAAATGCGCCGCCAGCCGCGCCGCCAGCGCCACCGCCAGCAGCGTCGGGTTGGCCTGGCCTGAACTCGGCAACACCGCCGAGCCCGCGATGAACAGATTGTCCGTCCCGTGCACCCGCGCATCGGTATCCACCACGCTCGTCGCCGGGTCGCAGCCCATCCGCGCCGTGCCGACCTGGTGAAACCCGTCCGAGGCCTGCGCCAGCACCGCCGCCGCGCGGTTCTCCGGCGCGTGCGTGTGGATCAGTCGGGCATAGCCCGCCGCCTCCATCCGCGCGCCCATCGCCTCATGCGTCCTGACGATGCTCTCCGCATCGGCCGCGCCGAATTTCAGGTCGATCGCCGCGCGCGGCAGGCCCAGCGCATCGCGTGCGGCGGTCAGCGTCACGCGGCTTTCGGCCCGCGGCAGGTGCTCGGCGTGATAGTGGAAGGCATAGCGCCGCGCCCCGTTCAGCACGAAAAACCCGGGCAGCCGCACCTTGCTGTAGCGCGCGCTCAGGAACTTGGCGGCGAACACGGCCGCCCCCGGCGCGCCCTTGATCACGTTCCACAGATGCGCGCCGATCCGCCCGCCGGGGCCGATCTTGCGCAGGCGGATCGCCTCGCTCATCAGGCGCGGCCCGATGACGGGGGTCGCCAGCGCCAGATAGGCCAGCGACAGGATCGCGCTGCGATGCGCGGGATCGTACAGCTCCGGCAGGTCGGGCCAGGCCGCCATGTTCAAAAGGCCCAGCTCGGTCTGGGTCGCGCCGTCCAGCGTAAAGCGCCGTCGCGCATAGCGCCCGCTTTCGTCCTTGAAGAAGGTGAAGGCGGCGTCGTCGCCGGGCCGCAGGAACTGGATCTCGGCGATCGAGCCGAACGCATGCCCCATATAGCCGCACCCCAGCGCCGGCCCGCCCAGATCCGGCGCGGCCTCGCCCCGGCTCGCCAGCAGCAGCCGCGCCGTTTCCACGCCGCCCGCCGCGATCGCGTAGGCCCGGGCCGTCACCGTGGCGCGCGTCGTTCCGTCCGTGATCTCAAGCCCGCTCACCGCGCCGTCCGCCGCCGCGACCCGCAGCACGGTCATCCCCAGCCCCAGCCGGATGCGCGGGTGGTCCGCCACGCGCTTGCCGTGCACCGCGCCCATGTCGTTACGAGCGCACCAGCGCTCCAGCCGGTCGAGCCTGAGGCCGTCCATATCCGGGACAGAGGGCAGGGGGGCGTCAAAGGTCGCAGGCCCGCAATCGAGATAGGCCGTGGCCGCCGCATACCAGGGCGCGACATCGCCGGCCCCGATAGGCCAGTCCGCCCCCGGCGCGAAGGCGCGCGTTTCGAAATCCACCGGATCGAACGGCACGGCCCGGCCGCCCCACAGGGCCGATGTGCCCCCCAGCCCGCGCTGCACCGCCAGGTCCATGGGGGCGTGGCGGGCGGGATCGGCGATTTCGGCGGCTGAAAGCGCCTGCGCGCCGGCATCGCGCCCGGCCGTCCCGGCCTCGAGCAGAACGACGTCCAGCCCCGCGTCCGCCAGATCGAGCGCCAGCTTCAGCCCCACAGGGCCAGCGCCGACGATCGCCACATCGGCGGGCCGCCGAAGCGCATCCAAACCGCAGCTCTGGATCGTCATGGGACGCTCACAACCATGCGAATGAGCTTTCGCACTGCAGCGTTAAGGATGTATTAACTTTTGAGTTTACGTGCGGCGCACAAAGCGCCAGAAACCGGGGAGTGCGACCGTCGGGGGTAACCTTAACTTAGCACAGTAAGTCGTTGAGGTTAATGGAAATAAAGAAAGAGAGGCTGGCACGGCCTTTGAAACCCTGATCTCGCCGGTGTCCCAAAAGCGGACATGGCGAACCAAGGAAGTCGTGCCGCCATGAATGTTCAAACGACCCGTCTCGAGAACGACCAGCGATTTGGACTGAAGGCCCAGGCGAAAGCGCAGTTTGAAATGAGTGACCTGACCATCGCATCTTTGCTTAATTCTGCCGCGACTCTCCCGCCGCAGACCGCGTTGCTGCGCCGCACCCAGACCCCGGGTCTGGGCAAGCCCGGCGGCTTCGCCGTCAAGCGCGCCTTCGACATCGTCGTGGCCGGCCTGCTCATCATCCTGCTCTCGCCGGTGCTTCTGGCGGTGGCCGCTGCGGTCAAGCTGACCAGCAAGGGCCCCGTGTTCTTCGTCCAGCGCCGCTGGGGCAAGGGCAACGTGCCCTTCAACCTCTACAAGTTCCGCTCGATGCACGTCGATCTGGAAGACCGTTCGGGCATCGCCCACACGGTCCGCAACGACCCCCGCGTGACCCGCATCGGCCACTTCATCCGCCGCTCCAGCCTCGACGAGCTGCCGCAGCTGCTGAACGTCCTGAAAGGCGACATGTCGCTGGTCGGTCCGCGCGCCCACGTTCTGGGCATGCACGCCGCCGGCGTCCGCTACGAGGATCTGGTGCCGGAATATTTCGCCCGTCACGCGGTGCGCCCCGGCATCACGGGTCTGGCCCAGGTGCGCGGCCTGCGCGGCGAAGTCACCGACGCCGCCCACGCCCAGGCCCGCGTCGACGCCGACCTCGAATATATCCGCACCTTCTCGGTGTGGCGCGACATCCGCATCATGCTGGCGACGGTCCCGGCCGTCATCACCGGCAAGGCGGCGTTCTGAAAACGCGGCGAAACGGCTGAAAACAGGGCTTCCGTCGCAAGGCGGAGGCCCTGTCTCTTTCAGATATAGCGTTCGGGAATGCGGATCACGTCGCCGGGCATGATCGAGATATCGGCGTCGAGGCGATATTCGCGCTCGGTCGTCTCGTTGGCTTTGCGGATGAAGACCCGGCCGGTGCTGGCCCGATAGGTATAGCCGCCGGCCGTCGCCACCGCCCCGAACAGCGACATACCGGGCGTATAGGCGTACTGGCCCGGCTTGTTCACCTCGCCCAGGATATAGAACGGCCGCAGCGTCAGAACCTCGACCGTCACGGTCGGATTGCGGAACAGGCCGGCATTCACCAGCGCCCCGGCGATCGCGTCGGCCGCCTTGCCGGCCTCAAGCCCGGCGATGCGCACCGCGCCCAGCAAGGGCAGGGTGACGGCCCCGGCGTCGCTCACCGTATAGGTTCCCGTCAGTTGGGTGTCGTTGGCCAGCGTGATCTTCACCTGGTCGCCCGGCGCGATGCCGACGCTTGCGGCGGCGGGCGCGCCGCCGACCGGCCGCCCGGCGGCGTCGCCGCTCTGCTTCCGGAACGAATCGCTCGCACAGCCCGCAACGAGCGCGGCGCAGGCGAGGCTCGCGATAAGACGCCGTATCCACATGCGCCGCACACTAGGCGGGGGCCGTTTAACCGCCGTTAACGCTGAGACGTCCCGCTATGGCGCTAACCTTGGTAAACCGGCGTTAACGAATCTGAATGCAAACCTGACGGCGTCATGAAACGCCGCCTGCCGATCAGCCTTCTCGTTCTCGCCGCCCTCACCGGGCCGGCGCTGGCGCAGGAAGCGGCGCGCGAGCCGGAAAGCGTGGCCGACCGCTACAACCGCAATAATGCCCCCCAGGGCATGCAGATGGGTCCGTGGAAAGTGACGCCCAGCGTCACCTTGCGCGGCGGCTATGACGACAACATCACCAGCGTCGCCGATGCGCCGACCGCCTCGGCGGTGGTCCAGCTGCGCGGCCGGCTCGACGTCACGAACGGCGAGGGCGACGACTATGTCACCGCCTACGCTGAAATCGCGCACACCTGGTACACCGACGCCGGCGATCTCGATCATCTCCAGGCGCGGGGCGGGGCGGCCTTCCAGGCTCAGGTCGGCACCTATGTCCGCATCCGCGGCAGTCTGGGCATCGACTCGGGCGACGCGCCCGACGCCAGCAATGACGGCATCGTCGTCGGCGGCGCTTTCGATCCTTACGTCGATCTGGCGCGCTATCTTCAAGTGCCGGCCTCGCTGGCGGTCACCTTCGACGGCGGGCGCTATACCTTCATGGGCGCAGCCGACCTGCTCTATACCGATTACGACCCGCGCACGACGCGGGGCGGGCATACGGTCGATCAGGCCTTCCGAAACGGCGTGACCGCCGATTTCCGCCTGCGCGCCGGTTACCGCTTCTCGCCAGGCTACGGCGTCTTCGCCGAAGGCGTCTATAATACCCAGAGCTATGACGACGAAGCCGCCAACTCGACCGGTTGGCGCGCCGTCGCGGGCGCCCAGTTCGAGTTCTCGCGCCTCCTCACCGGCGAAGTCTTCGCCGGCTATGCGGCCCAGAAATACGACAGTGGGGCCGAGGTGACCGGCCTCACCTACGGCGCCTCACTCGACTGGTTCGTCACTGAGCTCGTCTCGGTCCATCTCGACGCCAAACGCGAGTTCGGGGCCGAACAGACCGAGATTCTTCTGGGCTCGCCCGTCACCTCCGCCGTCACCCGCGACAACGTGGCGCTGCGGCTGGAATACGAGCCGCTGCGCCAGATGCTGGTGCGCGCCGAGGCGGGCTGGCGGCGGATCGACTATGACGGTCAGGACCGCACCGATACCGGCCTGTTCGCCGGCCTCGGCGTCGACTACGCGCTCACCTCGAATTTCCGCCTGAACCTCGATTACCGCTACGACCGCACCAAGTCCGAAGTGGCGGGCGACACCGACCGCAACCTCTTCATGCTCGGTCTCACCACGGGCTACTAAGCGGTGTTCCAACCGTCACGCCGATGCGCTAGGCCAGAGGCATGACCGGCGATCTCTCCCAGACCGAAATCGTCACCTCGCGCAGCGGCTACGACCTGCTGACCGATCCCTTTTTGAACAAGGGCACGGCCTTCACCCAGGACGAGCGCGATGCGTTCGACCTCAACGGCCTTCTGCCGCCCAGCATCGGCACGCTGAACGGCCAGGTGCGCCGCCGCATGCGCGCGCTTCAGGAGTTCGGCTCCGACCTGGAACGCTACGCCTTCCTGCGCGAGCTTCAGGACACCAACGAAACGCTGTTCTACGCCCTGCTGGAAAGCGACCTGAAGGCGATGATGCCGCTGGTCTATACGCCGACCGTGGGCCTTGGCTGCGAGCATTTCAGCCGCGTCTTCCGCAAGCCGCGCGGCCTCTTCCTTTCGCCGCCCTACCAGTCGCGGCTCAAGCAAATCCTCGCCAATCCGCGCTTCGACGATGTCGAGGCGATCTGCGTCACCGACGGCGAGCGCATTCTCGGCCTCGGCGATCAGGGCGCGGGCGGCATGGGCATCCCGATCGGCAAGCTCGCGCTCTACACCGCCTGCGGCGGCATCCACCCGCGCACCACGCTGCCCGTCATTCTCGATGTCGGCACCGACAACGCCGATCGCCTCGCCGATCCGGTCTATGTCGGCTGGCGCACCGAACGGGTGCGCGGCCAAGCTTATGACGATTTCGTCGAGGCGTTCGTCAGCGCGGTCGACGAACGCTGGCCGCATGTCCTGCTTCAGTGGGAAGACTTCGCCAAGGGCAACGCCACGCGCCTGCTCAACCGCTATCGCGACCGGCTCTGCACCTTCAACGACGACATCCAGGGCACGGCGGCGGTGGCGACCGGCGCGCTGCTGTCCGCCATCAATGTCACCGGCGTCCCCCTCAGCCAGCAGAAGATCGCGGTCTTCGGCGCGGGTTCGGCGGGCATGGGCATCGCCGGTCTTCTCTTCCGCACCATCGTCGAGGCCGGCGTTCCGGCGAAGCAGGCGGCGCGGCAGTTCTATCTCGTCGACCGGCCCGGTCTGTTGCTGGAAGGGATGAACGGCATCGAGGATTTCCAACGTCCCTTCCTTCAGCCGCGCGACGTGGCGGACAGCTGGCCCCTGGAAAATCCCGGCACGATCTCGCTCGCCGATGTCGCCGCCAATGCCGGCATCACCACGCTGATCGGCGTCACCGGCCAGCCGGGGGCGTTCAGCGAAAAGATCGTGCGCGCGATGGCGGGGCGGACGGCGCGGCCGGTCATCTTCCCGCTCTCAAATCCCACCTCGCGCGCCGAGGCGACGCCGCAGGACCTCGACGCCTGGACCGGCGGGCGCGCCATCATCGGCACGGGCAGCCCATTCCCGCCGCTTCAGCGCGACGGCAGGGATTTCGCCGTCGACCAGACCAACAACTCCTACATCTTCCCCGGCGTCGCGCTTGGGGCCATCGCGGTGCAGGCCCGGCGCATCACCGACACGATGTTCATGGCCGCCGCAAAGGCGCTGGCCAACGCCAGCCCGGCGCGCACCGACCCACACGCCAACCTTCTGCCGCCGGTCAGCGCCATGCGCGACATCTCGCTGGCCGTCGCCCGGGCCGTCGCCCGCGAGGCGCGCCGCGAGGGGCTGACCGAGGAATTGAGCGACGAACAGATCGACCTCGCCATCGCCGCGCGCATCTGGCGGCCGGCCTATCTGCCTTACCGGAGGGCGGCGTGAACGCCGAACGCCATGTGATCGCGCGCGGCGACGCGCAGCTTGAGGTTCTGGCGCGCGGACAGGGCAGGGCGGTGATCCTGCTCGCGTCGCTCGGCCGGCCCGCCGAGGATTTCGACCACCTCGCGACGGCGCTCGCCGCCGCCGGCTATCGTGCGCTTGCGCCCCAGCCGCGCGGCATAGGCGGTTCCTCCGCCGCGATCGTCGGCGTCTCGCTCGACGATCTCGCCGCCGATGTCGCCGCCGTCATCGACTGGACCGGCGAAAGCGCGGTCACGCTCATCGGCCATGCCTTCGGCAACCGTCTCGCCCGCAACACGGCGCGGCTCTATCCCGAAAGGGTCGCGCGCGTCGCCCTGCTCGCCTGCGGGGGGCAGGTGCCGATGTCGCCCGAGGCGATGCACGACCTCACCTCGTGCTTCCATCTCGACCTTCCGGCCGAAACGCATCTTGAGCATGTCCGCCGCGCCTTTTTCGCGCCGGGCAACGATCCCGCCGTCTGGAAAGGCGGCTGGTATCCCGAGACCGCGACCATGCAGTCCACTGCCGTGCGCGGCTCGGATCATGCGGCGTGGATGCTCGGCGGCGGCCAGCCCATGCTGATCGTCCAGGCGCTTCAGGACGCCATCGCGCCGGCCGGCAACGCTCGCGCGCTGCTCGACGCCGCGCCGGACCGCATGACGTTGGCTGAAATCGACAATGCTGGCCACGCCATGCTGCCCGAACAGCCCCAGGCCATCGCCGACGCCGTCACCGCCTGGCTCAAGACCTGATCCGATCCGTCAGGGGAAAAGCAAAAGGCCGCCCACAGAGGGCGGCCTTTGAACGCGCGATGAGGAAACTCAGCGCTTCTTGAACTGCGCCAGCTTGGCCTTGGCTTCTTCGATCGCCTGACGGGCGGCCAGACGTTCGGCCTCGGCCTGCGCTTCGGCGGCGGCGCGGGCCGCTTCCTCGGCGGCGACCCGCTCGGCTTCGATCCGCTCGGCTTCCAGCCGCGCCTTCTCGGCGATCTTCTCGGCCTTGCGCTCGGCGCGGCGCTGGTCGCGCTCGGCGGCGGCGGCGGCCTTCTCGGCCATGCGCTGCGCGAAGTCCGGATCGTTCATCGGAGACTTTTCGCGCGCGCGCTTCAGCAGCTCCAACTTCGCCTTCGCGGAGGCTTCCTGACGGTCGTTGAAGCTCGTACCTTTAACCTGCATCGCGGCTGTCTCGAATCCTTGTCGTAATGAGTGGCGGCGCAAGGCATCAGGCCTCAAGCGCCGCGCGCTTTGAACCCGACCGGGGCCGTTTTGTCCACCCCAAAACGGGCGAGGAGCCGCGATCCGTCGCGCGGGCGGTGAATCTCTTCGCTATGCGCGCT
>CAZBPO010000009.1:0-30883 GCA_964493795.1 uncultured Flavobacteriaceae bacterium | reverse complement strand
GCGCATTCCAGCGCCTCGGCACCCGAATTGGTGAAGAACACGGTGTCGGCGAAGGTGGCCGCGACCAGACGCTCGGCCAGACGCTGCTGCCCCGGAATCCGGTAGAGGTTCGAGGTGTGCCACAGCTTGCCGGCCTGCTCGGTCACCGCGGCGACCAGATGCGGGTGCGCGTGGCCCAGCGCGTTCACCGCGATGCCCGAGCCGAAATCGAGATATCGCTGCCCGTTCTCCGCGATCAGATACGATCCTTCGCCCCGCTCGAAAGCGAGGTCGGCGCGGTTATAGGTGGGCAGAACGGGCGTGATCACGGCGTTGGAACCTGTCTCGATCCGCCGGGCTTCGGCGGGACGTGGTGGAATAGGGGATTTGCCCCGCCCATGCGAGACCCCTTGTGCGACGCTTCGGTGACGGGCGCGGAAGGGCGGCGGCGATCATCCGCCCACGGACAACGATGTTTGGACTCTTTTTGGACTCATGATTCGCGCAATGTTCCTGTTAGCGAAGCTTAAGGAAGCCTTGTGCCCCGACGCGCATTCATGACCATATCTGGTGCGCGGCTTGGGGCTGACCCACAAGGCAGCCACTAGCCCTAGGGGGCCGTTAACTTTTTCGTTCAACAAGAGGCGCAGGCATGTCCTGGACCGATGATCGTATTGAGCGTCTGAAACAAATGTGGGCCGAGGGCCTGAGCGCGAGTCAGATCGCGCGCGCGCTGGGTGAAGTCACAAGAAACGCGGTGATCGGCAAGGTGCACCGCCTGGGTCTGGCGGGCCGCGTGACGGCACCGCGCGTCGAGCGTCCGCGCCCGACGCCGCAGCCCCGCCTGCACACGCCGCGCGTCTCGGTGATGCGGGCCGAACCGGTGGTGGAAGAGCCGCTGGAGCCCATGCCCGAGAACGCGGTGACCGTGGTGGATCTGTCGGCGAGCGTCTGCCGCTGGCCGATCGGCGACCCGGCGACCCCGGATTTCCGCTTTTGCGGCCGCAAGTCGAAGGCCGGCGCGCCGTATTGCGAGGCCCATGTCCGCCTCGCCTACCAGCCGGCCCAAAGCCGCCGCGACCGCGACCGCGACATGAACCGCAAGCGGTTGAATTTCGGCTAAGTCCGAAGCATTCTGGATACGAAACGGCCGGGGGAGACCCTGGCCGTTTTGTTTTCCTAACCCGCCGCCTTCATCTGCTCGTCCAGCGAATAGCCGGCCGAGCGCACGGTGCGGATCGGGTCGCGCTCGCCATTGGCGATCAGCGCCTTGCGCAGCCGCCCGATATGAACGTCGACCGTGCGGGCCTCGACATAGACGTCCGAGCCCCACACCGCGTCCAGCAGCTGCTCGCGGCTGAAGACGCGGCCGGGGTGCTGGATCAGGTGGTCGAGCAGGCGGTATTCGGTCGGCCCCAGATGGATTTCGCGATCGTTGCGGCGCACGCGGCGCGAGACGCGGTCGACCGCGATGTCGCCGAATTCGGCGAGGTCTTCCGACAGGGCCGGGCGGATGCGCCGCAGCACGGCCCGGATGCGGGCCAGCATTTCGGTCATCGAGAACGGTTTGACCACATAGTCGTCGGCGCCGGTGTCGAGCCCGCGGGTGCGGTCGCTCTCCTCGCCGCGCGCCGTCAGCATGATGATCGGCGTGTTGCGCGTCTCGCCCTTCATTCTCAGGCGGCGGCAGACCTCGATGCCCGAAAGGTTAGGCAGCGCCCAGTCCAGCAAGATCAGGTCGGGCGTCTCCTCGGCGGCGACGATCAGCGCCTCTTCGCCGTCGCGCGCCTCGACCACACGATAGCCGTCGCGCTCAAGATTATAGCGCAGCAGCGTGACGAGAGCGCCCTCGTCCTCGATCACCAGAATGGTCGGCTTGGACTGCATCTTTCAGGTCAGCTCGTCTGCTCGTAGGGCACGGTGCTTGAAGCGGTGGCGTCGCCCTTGGGACGGTCTTCGCCGATATAGACGCCGCGCGTCAGGTAGAAGACCTGCTCGGCGATATTGGTGGCATGATCGCCCACGCGCTCCAGATTCTTGGCCACGAACAGAAGATGCGTCGCCAGCGAGATGGTGCGCGGGTCTTCCATCATGTAGGTGAGAAGCTCGCGGAACAGCGAGTTGTAGAGCTCGTCGATCTCCTCGTCGCGCCGCCACACCGTCATCGCGGCCTCGGCGTCGCGCGCCGCATAGGCGTCGAGCACGGCTTTGAGCTGCGCCAGGCAGTCGCGGCCCATCCGCACCAGACCCTGCGTCAGGCGCACGGGATTTTCGCGGTTCAGCACCAGCGCGCGCTTGGCGATGTTCTTGGCGAGGTCGCCGATGCGTTCGATCTCGTTGGAAATCCTCAGCGCCGTCACCGTCAGGCGCAGGTCCACGCCGACCGGCTGGCGCAGCGCCAGAATCTTCACGGCCTGGCCCTCGACCACCCGCTCCAGATCGTCGATCCGGCGGTCGCTTTCGATCATCCGGTCGGCCAGCGCGCTGTCGCGCCGCTGCAGCGCGTCGATCGCGCCCTGCAACAGGGCCTCGGCGACGCCGCCCATCTGGGCGACCGAGGTGGAGATCGCCTCCAGTTCGCCCTCATAGGATTTGACGAGATGTTCGCTCATGGCCGCCCCTTGGCTTGTGGCCACGGGTCTATGCGCCGTGGACTGCGCCTTTGTTACGCTTGCATGACGGTTTTATGAAGCTGGCGGCCGCCAGGCGGGGATCACGACCGTGAATTTCGAGCCTTTTCCGGGCTCGCTCTCGATCTCCAGCCGCCCGCGATGGCGGTTGAGGATGTGCTTCACGATGGCGAGACCAAGCCCCGTGCCGCCGCGTTCCCGGCTGGTTTTGGCGTCGACGCGGTAGAAACGCTCGGTCAGGCGCGGAATGTGCTCGCGGGCGATGCCCGGCCCGGTATCGGCGAAGGACAGCGCCATGCTGGCCCCGCCGGCCGCCGGGAAGATGCGGATCGCCACCACCCCGCCCTCGCCGCCATATTTGATGGCGTTGTCGAGCAGGTTCTGGGCGATCTGAAGCAGTTCGTCGCGCTCGCCGGTGACGTCGGCGACCCCTTCGGCCACCTCGATCGTCGCCTTCACCCCCTCGCGCGCCAGCAAGGGCTGCGCCGCGTCGACCACATCGCGCGCGATGCCCGCCAGATCGGCCTTGGCGCTGGGCTGGACATGCTCGTTCAGCTCGATGCGCGAGAGCGACAGCAGATCGTCGATCAGGCGGCGCATCCGGGCCGCCTGGGCCTGCATGATTTCAAGGAAACGCTGCGTCGCCTCAGGGTCGTCCCGGGCCGGCCCCATGATGGTTTCAAGGAACCCCGACAGCGAGGTCAGCGGCGTGCGCAGCTCGTGGCTGGCGTTGGCCACGAAATCGGCCCGCATCCGCTCCACCCGCACCATCGCCGTGATGTCGTGCAGGAAGACCAGAACGAAGCCGCGCCCCAGCGCGGTCACCGGCGCGGCATGGGCCTCGATCGAGCGTTCCACCGGCACCGGCACGGTGAGCGACACCGAAACCGGCGCGCCGGCGCGCGCCCGCTCGATGGCGCTCAGCAGATCGGGAGCCCGGAACGTCGCGGCGAAGGGCTTGCCCTCCGACGCGCCGGTCAGCTCGGCGGCCCGGGCATTGCGGGCCGTCACCCGGCCTGCCCCGTCCAGCAGCAGCGCCGCATGCGGCAAGGCCTGCAAAACGGCCGCGAGATCGGCGAGGCCCGCGGGCGTCTGTTCGGCCGGTTCCGGCGGCGATGCCCCACGCGCGCCGACGCGGCGACCGGCCACATAGGCCAACGCCGCCGCAAGCGCGGCGGCGGTGATGGTCAGCGTCCAGTAGGCGAATGCGTCCATCGACCCTCAGGCGACGCCGTTGGCGGCGAACCAGGCCAGCATCTTCGCCCAGGCGTCCTTGGCGTCGGCCTCGACATAGCCCGGGCGGTAATCGGCGTTGAAGCCGTGCGGCGCGCCCGGATAGACGACGATCTCTGACTTCGACTCCGGGCCCAGCGCCTCGCGCATCTTCTCGACGCTCTCCAGCGGAATGCCCCTGTCGTTCTCGCCATAGAGGCCAAGCACCGGCGCATACAGCCTGTCCGCCACATCGACGGGATGCTGGGGATGCAGCGGATCGGGCTCGCCGACGAGGCGTCCATACCAGGCGACCCCGGCCTTGAGCGCCGGATTATGGGCGGCATAGAGCCAGACGATCCGCCCGCCCCAGCAGAAGCCGGTGATGCCAAGGCGATTGGCGCTGGCCAGTTCCTTCATCGCGAAGCCGGCGGTGAAGTCGAGATCCGACATCACCTGCTCGTCGGGAACTTTCGCGACGATCTCCTTCACCAACGTTTCGATATCCGCCGCCGTGGTCGGGTCGCCCTGGCGGACATAGAGATCCGGGGCGATGGCGTAATACCCGGCATGGGCGAGGCGGCGGCAGAGGTCGCGGATATGTTCGTGCACGCCGAAGATTTCCTGCGTGACGATGATGACGGATTCGCCTGCGCCGCCCTTGGGCCGCGCGCGATAGCCGGGGATCGTGCGATCGCCGGTCTCTATCTCGATATCGGCGACGTCCAGGCCCTCATCCGACGTCACGATCGTCTCGGCCGCCACCGGCTGCACGGCCAGCGCGAACCCCGCGCCCAGCGCCACGCCGCCGAAACCCCGGCGCGTCATATGTTCGTTCATGGCTTTCCTCCTCACGGTTGGGGCCAGCATAGAACGCAAATCGGCTAGCAGCATCCCTCGGCCGCCAGCGCCGCCGCGCCTGCGCCGAGTTCCCGGATGTCGTCCTCGGTCACCGCAACCATGGGTTTGGCGATGCGGAAGCTGAGCGCCGCCGCCGGATGGATCAGCGCCAGCGTCGTCTGGCGCGGCGGGCGGCCGGGCTCCAGGCAGGACGCCTCGGTCACGATCCACGCCTCGTCGCCAGCCCCGAAGCGCGCCTCGGCCCAGGCTTTGATCCGGCCTGCGGCGAATGCGTCACCATACCTGATGCCGAGTTTCAGCGTCATGCGGCGGTGCTAGCATGGCGTCCTAGTCTTGGGGACGGGTTTCATGGGTATGCGGCGCACGGCGATTTTCCTGACGGCGGCTTTTTTCGCGGCGGCGGTCTCGCAAGGGCAGGAGCCGGCGGAGCTGAACGACAGCCCCGAGCGGGCCGAGACGGTCGAGATGGGCTCGATCACCGAAATCACCCTGACGCCCCGCGAAAACGGCTACGCGCGCCCCTACTACTACGCGATCGACATCCCCGAGGCCGACGCCGCGCTGCGTTTCGATGCGGCGCTGAAGAACGTCACCGGCACGCATGTCCAGTTCGCGTGGGTGGATGAGCGCGATCTGACCCGCGAGCAATGGGCCTCGCGCGCGCCCGAACACCGCTTCGTCGATTATGTGCTGGGCCCCGGCCGGCATATCTTCAAGGTCTTCGCGAGTTTCGACGAAGGCGTCGCCGCCATCCCGCTGACCCTCAGTTTCGAGCGCAAGCCCGACTGGAAGCCAGGCGAGGAGCGCGAGCCGAACGAGCGCATCGAGATGCAGACCGTCGCCGCGCCCGAACTGGGCATGTCGGGCGTGAAACTGAGCGAGGAAGATCGCGAGCATTTCGCGTTCGAGGTGACCGGGCCGTTGCGGCTGTGGAAGATCACGGCGACCGGCGACGGATTCGGCAGCCTGGCGATGCTGAACGCCGGCAACGGCGAGATCACCCGCACCGATCGCGACCGCAACACCGGCGACGTCGAGATGTGGAACGTGCTGCTGGCCCCGGGCCTCAACAGCTTCCGCATCACTGGCCCCGCCGGGCCCTGGCGGGTGACGGCGACGCCCGTCGGCCCCGCCCCGCTCGACGTGCTGGGCGGCATGGCCGCCCCTCGCGCAGCCGGCGAAGTGGACGAAGTCGAACCCAATAACGGTGTGGAGCGCGCCCTGCTGCTGCCCCTGAACGGCAGCCGCGCCGGCCAGATCGAACAGCCCGAGGATATCGACACCTATCGCTTCACGCTGGCCGGCCCGACCAAGGTGCGGCTGAGCCTGAGCGGCCCCGAGGGCATCGCCCTGCGGGCGATCGTCAACCGCGCGAATTTCTGGGAGGCCGGGCGGCTGAACGCCGCCACCGGCTCGGACAGCGCCGTCTTCCTGCTCGACCAGGGCGACTGGTTCGTCTCCGTGCGCGGCGGCAAGCGCGACGAGCGGCCCTATGAGATCAAGCTGGAGCGCCTGCCCTGGTTCGGCCCCGACACCGATCTTGAACCCAACGGCGACCCTGCGACGGCGAACCCGTTGCCCGCCGATTTCCACATCACCGGCACCATCGCACGAGAGGACGGCGACGATCTCTACCGCCTGCCCGATCTCGACCGGCCGTCGACCCTGACCGTCACCGCGACAGCCATGCCCCGCAGCGGCAGGCTGCGCGTGCTGCAGGAGACAATCACCCGCAGCGCCAGCGGCCCGATCGACCGCAAAGCCGATACCCTGGTCGATCTTGAGAGCGCCGACGAAGGCAAGACCTTCACCGCAGCCCTCGAGCCCGGCCAGGGCCGTCTGCTGCGCGTCTCGGGCTACGATCCGGGCAGCTATGATCTCACGCTTGCCTTTTCGGACGGGCCGCAACCCGCCCCGCCGCAGCCCGCGACGCTGGCCATCGCGACGGCTCCGGGCGCGGTCAGGGCGTTCGAGACCCGCAGCCAGCGCGTCACGGCGACCCTGACCGTAACCGGCGCGGGCGAGGGCGATCTGCCGCTCGAGCTGAACCTGTCCGACGACCGCTGGCGCATCGAGACTGCACCTTCCAGCGTCGCCGTGACCGGCGGCGCGGCGACTTTGGACGTCGCGCTGATCGCGCCGGCCGATCTGGCGCCGGGCGATGAGGTGATCCTCAGCGCCCGTGCAGGGGCCGGTGCCGCCGAAGCGGGCATCGCCGTCGCCGCCGACGCCCCATCCGCATCGCCCTTTCAGGAAGCGCGCCTGCCGGCCGCGCTGCTGGGCGGCCTCAATATCGCCTGGGCGCCGCTGGGCGCCACCGTACCCGAACGCTACGGCGAACTGATCGACGGCTACGCCACGGGCGGCACCTCAAGGACCGTGCGGGCGAGCGAGGAAGACGCCGATATCGTCACCATCGACCTGCCGGGCGACGCGCCGATCCGCATCGCCGGCTTCATCGTCAACACCACGGTCGGCACCGACATCGCCGGGCAGGTCCGCCGTTTCACGGTCGAAACCAGCACCGACGGCGTGACCTTCACGCAGGTTTTGGAGGGCGAGGCCGGAGGCCGCCAGGGCGAATACGCCTTCCCACTGGCGCAGCCTGTCGAGGCGACCCATGTGCGCTATCGCCCCATGACCACGCTGAACCCGTCCAACGGCGCGCCCAACACCGGCGAGTTCAAGGTCATCGCCGTGCCGGAGGCGACGGCGGCCCTGACCGGCGCGGGTTTCAACATCGCCGATCCGGCGCTGGGCGGTTACCCGGCGTGGTGGCGCGGGTCCGATCTCGATCTTCGCAACGCGCTGGTCGCCAACAATCAGGCCAACGTGCAGCGCTTCGCGCCCGAGACGCCCTACGAGATGTCGTGGGCGATCTCGTTCCGCAACCAACGCGCCGCCCGGCTCGCGCACATCGAGTGGGAAGACAGCGCCGATCTCAAGCCCGAAGAAGCCATCGAGGCGGTCGAGATCGACATCGCCATGGAGCCCAACGGGCCGTGGAAACGTGTGGGGGTCTGGACGCTTGACCGCACCGGCGGCGCGCCGCCGCCCTTCGCGTTCCCGGCCGACAGCTGGGCCCGTTTCGTCAGGTTCAGCGTGGTGCTGCCGCCATGGCCCGGCGAAGACGCACGCGTCTATCGCCGCCAGCCGCAGCGCATCCAGATCATCGAACAGCCGGCCGACGCTTCGGGCGGCACGATCCTGGGCGAATGGGGCGATCTCGGCCGGCAGGGACCCTACGAGGCGCTGAACCCGCCCGCGCCGCCGCCCGAGGTCGCCGACCTCAGCGGCGGGAAAGGCAAGGCGGACGCCCGGCCATTGCCGCTGGATGCGCCGCGCCCCGGCCGCGCCAGCGCCGGAGCCGGCGAAGTCTGGGCCATCGACGTGCCGCCCGAGGGCCTGGGCCTGACGCTGACCCTCGACGGACGGCCCGACCTCGGCGTCAGCGTCCGGCTCGAGGACGCCGCCGGCACGGCGGTGCCGCTGACCGTAAGCAGCGAAAATGGCCAGACCCGCGTGACCACCGCCAAGGTGTCGCCGGGCCGCTACTATGCCTTCGTCGAAGAGCCGCCGCGCTCGATCGCCATCGTGTGGGATACGTCGGGCAGCGTCGGGCCCTATGTCTCGACCATCATCCAGTCGATCCGCAGCTTCGTGCGCTATCTGACGCCGGGCCGCGACGAGGTCCAGCTTCTCGCCTTCGCCGACCCGGTTTCGCGCGCCATCCTGAGCGAATGGACCGGCGACCCGCTGACCGCCTTTCAGGCGCTCAACGGCTATGACTGGCGCGATTCCTCGTCCAACGCCGAAGGCGGCGCGCTGGGCGCGGCGCAGATGTTCGAGGGGCGGCCGGGCACGCGCGCGATCATCCTCATCACCGACTACCAGACCGGCGGCGGCTACACGCAGAGGAACGAAACGCTGGAGGCGTTGCGCAAGACGGGCGCACGCGTCTTCGCCTTCGCCATCCCGTCCGACAGCGGGGCCGAACAGGCCGGCATCGAGCGCAGCCTGATGGAGCTGCTGGCGGCGGCATCGGGCGGCAGCGCCCGCTATGCCGGCACGACCACCGATCTTGAGCTCGCCTTCACCCGCACTGCGGCGGCCCTGCGTGCAGCCAAGGACTACGCGATCACCGCCTCTGTCAGCTTCAAGCCGCCAGAGCCGGGCCTGGTGAGCGTAATTGCGCCCGAGAACGCGCCGCCGCAGGCCGGCGCGCCCAAGGATCGCGGGGTTCTGGTCATCCTCGACGCGTCCGGCTCGATGCTGAAACGGCTCGGCAAGTCGCGCCGCATCGACATCGCCAAGGACACGCTGACCCAGCTGACGCAGGTCATGCTGCCCGAGGGCACGCCGTTCGCGCTCAGGGTCTTCGGCGACACCCGGCCCGACAGCTGCGAGACCAATCTGCGCATCCCCCTCGCCCCGCTCGACCGCGCCGCCGCGAAGAACGCCATCGGCGCGATCAAGTCGGTCAACCTGGCCAAGACCGCCATCGGCGCGTCGCTGGCGCAGGCCGCGTCCGACCTCGGCGGCGGCGGGCAGAAGCTGATCATCCTCATCACCGACGGCGAGGAGACCTGCGACGGCGATCCGCTGGCCGAGATCGAAAAGCTGAAAGAAGCCGGGCTCGACCTGCGCGTCTCGATCGTCGGTTTCGCGATCGACGACGCGGCGCTGAAGGACACCTTCGCCGAATGGGCCAATGCCGGCGGGGGCGGGTATTTCGATGCGACCAATCCCGAAGAGCTGGCCCCCGCCGTCGCCCGCGCGCTGCTGCCCTCGTTTGAGGTCGTGGCCGCCGACGGCGCGGTCGTGGCGACCGGCGTGGCCGGCGGCGAGGCGATCGCAGTGCCGCCGGGAACCTATACGATCCGGGTTCTCAGCGACCCGGTGAAAGAGTATCCCGGCATCGTCGTGGAGAGCGGCGGATCGGTCAGCGTGACGCTTGGCCAGTAGGAGTCGAAGAGAACGTGCGTTTCGTTCTGTGGACGCTGTTCGCCGTCACGGCGGGCGTCGTCGTGTATTTCACGCTTCTGCCCGGCCCCAGCGGCAGCGTCTTCACCTGGTGGGACAAGCTCCAGCATTTCGCCGCTTATGGCGCGCTGGCGAGGCTTGCCGGGCTGACCACGCGCTCGTGGCGGCGGGCGCTGGCCTACGCCGCCGCGCTGGCGGTCGCCGGCTACGCGCTGGAGATCGCGCAGATCTATGTCGGCCGCAGCTATGACCTGGCGGACGCGCTGGCCAATACGCTGGGCGCGCTTGGCGGCTTTGCGGGCAGCCGCGTCGTGCTGGCGATGATCGGCGGACGCGCCCGATGAACCTGATGGCCGCCTACGAGTCCCTCGTGCGGACCCAATGGGGCGCGATGGGCGTGACGCTGCTGGTGGAGGGCGTCGTCGCGGCCGCGCTGGCGCGATCCTTCGGCGTCGCGCCCTCCCGGGCGGCGCGCGCCGCCATCGCCGGCAGTCTTCTGACCCACCCGTTCGTCTGGTGGGCGCATATTCAGCTTCTGCCGGTCCACGGCTACTGGACTTCGCTGGCGCTGGTGGAGTGCATCGCCGTGTTCGGCGAAGCGCCGATCTACCGCCTCGCCGGGGCCAGCTGGACGCGGGCGGTCGTGCTGTCGCTGCTGGTCAACGCAGCCTCGGTTCTGGCAGGCCTGTCGCCGTGGATCTGGCGCCAGATCGCGGGATGACCGGCAGGCGAAAGCCCTGCCCCAGCGCGATCAGGAAGATCGGCAGCTCGATCCAGGAATGCAGCGTCGCGGCCAGCGCATAGGCCGAGCGCGCCTCGTCGAAATCGATCCAGTAGAAGGTCATCGAAACCGCGCCGGCCGCCGCCAGCAGGCCATAGAAGACCGGCCAGCTGGGCCAGGGCGCCAGGCGGCCCGGCTGCGCCGCGCCGCGATTGAGCAGGCGCGGCATCAGCACGATCACCGCCAGATAGTGCATCACCTGCGCCATCACCGCCGCCTGGAAATAGGGCAGCGCCGCATCCGGCCGCACGCGCGACGGAATGAAGGCGCTCATCGGCTTCAGGCCGGCGTCGAAGGCCGAGCCGGCGCGGAGCCCGTCATGGGCGAACAGCGCCTCGGCGAGGAACTGCAACCCGCCCAGCGCCACCAGCCCCGGAACCACGAAAAACGGAATGCAGAGCAGCGCCAGAGCCCGCCGCCGCGCCCGTCCTTCCAGCGCCTCGGCGACGAAGGCCATCGGCGTCAGATTGTGCAGCCAGGCCCAGATCAGGAAGGTGACATAGGGATAGTAGAGCGCCCCGAACGTGACGGCGGCGGCCACCACCAGCCCCAGCAGACGCCAGCGCCGCATGAAGACCGACGCCGCCACGGCCAGCATCGCGCCGAACAGCAGCTCCAGCTTGCCGCCGATCGCCCCCGGCACGAAGCCATAGGTCATCAGGAAGCGCGTGGTGCACAGGGCCAGCAGGATCGCGCCGACGATGGCCAGCGCGGCGCGCGAGGAACGCCCCGAAAACCGCTCGTCGCAATAGCGCAGCTCCGAGACCACATGCGGAATGCCGAAGGCGGCGATCAACAGGACATAGGCCGCCAGCGGCGCGGCGGCGATCAACGCGCCGCCTGCAAGGATGGCGGCGAGGAAGGCCCACGCCCAGAAGGCGCCTTCGCGGGAACCCAGCATCACGGCGGGGGCGGCGGTCTGGTTCATGCCGCATGGGTGCCGCGCCGCGCCGCCAAGGTCCATAGGCAAATTGCCCCGCCCGGCCCCGTGGTCTTGCCCCAGACGACGAAATTGTCCAAAGAGCGCGCCGAAGCGGGTTTCCCCGCGCGTCACCCTCCAAGAAAGCGAACCGCGCCTTGTCCAACTCCAACACGCTGCCCTGGGTCATCGCCGTCGTCGCCACCGCGATCGGCGCGGGCGCGATCGGCTTCTTCGCCCGCCCGCTCATCATTTCAGAGCCCGCCGTCCAGACGCGGAACCAGGCGCAGGCTCAGGCCGAGCCGCAGGGCCTCCCGCCCGGCACCACGACCGAGCAGGTCGACGACTGGACGCTGATCTGCACGGCCAGCAGCGATCCGGCCAAGCCGGTCTGCTTCGCCGCCCAGGATATCCGCACCGAGCAGGGTCAGCTGCTGATGGCGCTGCTGGCCGGCTACGAGGCCTCGGGCAAGCGCGCCTTCGTCGTGCGCGCGCCGCTCGGCGTTCAGCTCGACCAGGGGCTGATCTTCCAGCTGGGCGAAGAGCAGCCGGCGGCGTTCGCCTTCATGGCCTGCTCCGACGTGTCCTGCGACGCGCAGCTGATCGTCCCCGACGGCAATTTCGAAAAGCTCGAAGCGGCCGGTACGTTCTCGCTCGCCTATTTCATGGTCGACGGCACGCCGGTGAAGGGCACCGTCTCGATGAAGGGCCTCGGCAAGGCCTATGAGCGCATCATCGCGCCCGAGCCGCAGCCGGCCGCTGCGGCCACCCCGGCGCCCGGCGCCGAAACGCCCGCGACCAGCGGCGAGGCCGACGCGCCGACCCCGACGCCCAAGCCCGAGACGCCCTGAAGAAAGGCCGCGCCCATGAGCACGCTCACCGTCGCCGCGACGCAGATGGCGTGTTCATGGGACGCCGCCGAAAACATCGCGCGCGGCGAACGGCTGGTGCGCGAGGCGGCGGCCAAAGGCGCGAAGCTGATCCTGCTGCAGGAGCTCTTCGAGACGCCCTATTTCTGCAAGGACGTCGATTACCGCTACATGGACCTCGCGGTCCCCATCAACGAGAACAAGGCGGTCAATCACTTCAAGGCCGTGGCCAAAGAGCTGGGCGTGGTGCTGCCCATCTCGGTTTACGAGCGCGCCAACAACGCGCTCTACAATTCGCTGGCCATGATCGACGCCGACGGCGAAACGCTGGGTGTCTATCGCAAGTCGCACATCCCGGACGGGCCGGGCTATCACGAGAAATTCTACTTCAACCCCGGCGATACCGGCTTTCCCGTGTGGGAGACGGCTTACGCCAGGGTCGGCGCGCTGATCTGCTGGGACCAGTGGTTTCCCGAGCCGGCGCGCATCCTGGCGCTGAAGGGCGCAGAGGTGATCTGCTATCCCACCGCCATCGGCTCCGAGCCGCAGGACCCGACGCTCCAGTCGAAGGATCACTGGCAGCGCACCATGCAGGGCCACTCGGCCGCGAACCTCACCCCTGTGATCGCCTCGAACCGCATCGGGCGCGAGGTCGGCAAGAACGCCGAGATCACCTTCTACGGCGCGTCCTTCATCACCGGCCCCGACGGCGCGAAGATCGCGGAAGCCGACGTGCCGGACGAAATGGTCCTGACCGCCGAGATCGACCTTGAGGCCGCGCATCGCCAGCGCCTCAACTGGGGCGTCTTCCGCGACCGCCGCCCCGACCTCTACGCCGAACTCCTCACCCTCGACGGCCGCCTGAAACACGCCAGCAAGGCGTAGTCACCGCAAACCTGCCCTCTCCGCCGATAGGGGGGAGAGGGTGGCTCGCGCGGAGCGCGAGACGGGAGAGGTGGGGGCACCGGCAGCGGCCAACGACCAGTCGCACCGGGCCCCTCCCGGTTCGCGCTGGCGCGAACCTGCCCTCCCCATCGCCTTCGCGATGGAGAGGGGAGTGCTTCCTGCCTCAATCCGCGTAGTTCGCGGCCCGCTTCTCCATGTTCGACATGATCGCCTCAACCTGGTTGGGGCTGCCGATCAGCGCGACCTGCTCCACCGTTTCGGCCAGCAGCACCTCGGCCGCCGAACCGTGCTGGGCGAGGTTCATCAGCCGCTTGGCGGCGCGGATGGCGGTGGGGCTTTTCCCTGCGATCTCGCGCGCCGTGGCCAGGGCGTCCTCGTAAGGGCTCGCCGTCACCCGCGTCGCGAATCCGATCTTCCCGGCTTCATCGCCCAAGAAGATGCGGCCCGTATAGGTCAGCTCGCGGACGATGTCCTCGCGCACCAGCCGGCGCGCCAGCTCCACGCCGGCCATGTCGGGCACCAGGCCCCATTTGATCTCCATGATCGACAGCTTGGTGTCCGGCGCGATGTAGCGCATGTCGGCCCCCAGCATCAGCTGGAAGCCGCCGCCGAACGCGACGCCATGCACCGCCGCGATCACCGGCACAGGCACATCGCGCCAGACATTGGCGACATACTGCGCGTGATTGCTGGTCCCATGGGGGCGGTCGTTCAGATTGCCGCCGGCGCTGCTTTCGCCCGCCTTGCGCTCGCCGCTGGCCATCTTGCCGAAATTGCCCATGTCGAGCCCGGCGCAGAAGGCGCGGCCCTCGCCCGAGACCACCACGGCGCGCACGCCCTTCTCGTCCTTCAGGCGCAGGCCGGCCGCCACGATCGCCTGAAACATCGCGGGATCGAGGGCGTTCATCTTGTCGCTGCGGACAAGGCGCACATCCGCGACGCCGTCCTCGATCGTGATCCTGACGCGATCTTCGCTCATCAGATGTTCCCCCCGTCGATATTGATTTTCTGCCCGTTGGCGTAGGGGTTGGCGTCCGACACCAGCCACGTCACCGCCGCCGCCACGTCTTCCGGCACCGAGACTCGGCCGAAAGGCGACGAGGCGTCGAGGTCGGCGATGTTCGCCGTGCCGCGCGCTTTGGCCAGCTTGGTGCCCATATCGGTGACCGTCAGGCTGGGCGCCACGATGTTGCAGCGTATGCCATACTGGCGCTCTTCCTTGGCGATGGTCCGGGCCAGCGCCTCTTCCGCAGCCTTGGCCATGTTGTAGGGCGCGCCGTTGGCGCTCATATACATCGTCGCCACCGACGAGATCATGATGATGTCCGCGCGCCCGGCCTTCCTCAGATGCGGAATGGCGTATTTCGAGATCACCGCCGGGGCGACGGCGTGCACGTTCAGCACGCGGCGCAGTTCGGCCGGATCGGTGTCGAGCACCGTGTTGCCCCGGCTGGCGATGCCGGCATTGTTGACCAGGATCGACAAGCCGCCGAAATCGCGCACCACGTCGGCGATCAGCTTTTCGCACAGCGCGTCATCGTCCACGGCGGCGGCATAGGCGAAGGCCTTGCGCCCCATCGCCTTGATCTCGGCGACGACCTTCTCGGCCTCGTCCGCCTCGCGGCGGTAATTCACCGCGATGTCGGCCCCGGCCTCGGCCAGCGCCAGCGCGATCGCCTTTCCGATGCCCCGGCTAGCGCCGGTGACGAGCGCGGTGCGGCCCTCCAGTGAAACCTTCATGATGCGTCTCTCCCATTTTGTTTTACGGCAAACTGTAGCGGCCCTGAGGGCGCGCGGGGCCATCGGTCGCGACGCGGCCATCCGCCGTCATCGCCACCAGATGGCCGAAAACGCTGTGCGCGGCGGCGGGGTGCAGCCGGGCGTCGATATCGGCGTACATCACCGCCACCATCTCGGCGATGGTCGTGTCGCCGGCTGCCAGCCGCGCCAGGATCTGCGCCTCGCGGTCGCGGCGATGGGCGATGAGGGCGCGGACATAATCCTGCGGATTGCGCCCCAGCGCATCATGCGGCCCGCCGATCGGCGCGCCATGGGTGGGGTAATAGACGGCGTCGTCGCGCGCCGCCAATCTCTCAAGGCTCGCAATATAGGCGTTCATGTCGCCGTCGGGCGGCGAGACCACGGTGGTCGACCAGCCCATTACGTGATCGCCGGGAAAGAAGGCCCGCTCCTCGGCCAGCGCGAAACACATATGGTTCGAGGTGTGGCCCGGCGTGAAGACGCAGGAAAAGCTGAAGCCCTCGCCATGGATCACATCGCCGTCACGCACGGCGATATCGGGCGCGAAGGCCATGTCGCCGCCCTCTTCGGTCTTCAGCGCGCCGACCTCGTCGCGCCCGTGCGGACCGAAGGCATAGGTTTTCGCGCCCGTCGCCGCCTTCAGCGCGGCGGCGAGCGGCGAGTGATCGGTATGCGTATGGGTGACGAGGATATGGGTGATCGGCCGCCCGGCCGCCGCCTGCAGGATCGCGTCCAGATGCCCCGGATCGTCGGGCCCCGGATCGATCGCGGCCAGCGCCGCCTCGCCGCCCACCAGATAGGTGCCGGTGCCGTAATAGGTGAAAGGCGAAGGGTTGTTGGCGAGCACGCGCGTGACCAGCGGCGACAGCTTTACGGCTGCGCCATAGGCGGGATCGTAGGCGCGGTTGACGGGGACTGTGACGGCCATGCCCCCAGTCTTGCGGGAAGCGCGGGCAAACGCCAGTGTGCCGCCGCGTAAAACAACGAAGCCCCGGAGGAGACCCATGAAACTCTACAACTCGATCGGCCCCAACCCGCATGTCGTGCGCATGTTCGCGGCCGAAAAGGGCCTGAAGCTCGATCTGGTTCAGGTCGACCTGATGAAGGGCGAGAACCGCCAGTCTGATCATGTCGGCCGCAACCCGGCCGGCCAGACGCCCTGCCTCGAGCTGGACGACGGCAGCTATCTCAGCGAAATCACCGCGATCTGCGAATATCTGGAAGAAAAGCACCCCACGCCCGCCCTGATCGGCGCGACGCCGGAACAGCGCGCCGAGACCCGCATGTGGGTGCGCCGCTTCGACGAGAACGTCATCTGGCCGCTGGTGAACGGCTTCCGTTATGCCGAGGGCGCGCCGCTCTTCACCGGACGCATCCCGGTCTATCCGGAAATCGCGCCGCAGCTGAAATCGCTGGCCCTCGACCGCCAGAAATGGATCGATTCCATGATCCAGGGCCGCACCTATTTCTGCGGCGACCGCTTCACGCTGGCCGACATCCTGGCGTTCTGCTTCCTGGGCTTCGGCGCCGCCGTCGGCCAGCAGATCAACCCCGAAGCGGCCAATCTGGTCGCCTGGTTCGAACGCGTGAAGTCACGCCCCAGCGCCGCCGCCTAGCGGAAAACTGTCATTCTCGGGCTGCGCAACGACCCTTTCCTCCCCCGTCATTCACGGGGGAGGTGGCGGCGAAGCCGACGGAGGGGGGCATTGCCAATGCCTGAGCCGGGGCAAGCGAACCTCAGATCGTCCGTCCCGCCTTCTCCCAATAGGGGTCGCGCAGCTTGCGCTTGAAGATTTTCCCTGAATCTTCACGCGGCAGTTCGGCGTGGAAGGTGACGGTCTTGGGAATCTTGTAGCGCGCGATGTGCCTGGCCAGTTCGTCCTTCACGAACTGCGCCTCCAGCGTCACGCCCGGCGCCGGCTGCACCGCCGCCAGCAGGGCCTCGCCGAAATCCTCGTCCGGCACGCCGAAGACGCAGCCATCGGCCACGCCCGGCACTTTCAGCAGCTCGGCCTCGATCTCGGCGGGATAGATGTTCACGCCGCCCGAGATCACCATGTTGTTGCGCCGATCGCACAGATAGATGAAGCCGTCCGCGTCCTGATAGGCGATGTCGCCCACCCCGATCAGCCCGTCTTTCTCGGCCTTGCGCCGCTTGGCGTCGTCGCCGTGATAGGTGAAGTCGAGGCCCGTCGTGAGGCGGACATAGAGATCGCCCGGCTCGCCCGGCGTCACGTCCTCGCCCGCCTCGTCGAGGATACGCAGCCTTACATTGGGCAAGGGTTTTCCCACGGTGCCGGGATGGGCCAGCCACTCATCCGACGTGCAAAACACCACCGCGCCCGTTTCGGTCGAGCCGTAATACTCATTGATGATCGGCCCCCACCACGCGATCATCCCCTTCTTCACATGCGGCGGACAGGGCGCGGCCGCGTGAACGATGAATTTCAGCGACGACAGATCGTATTTCGCGCGCACCTCTTCGGGCAGCTTCAGCAGCCGCACGAACATGGTCGGCACCATCTGGATATGCGTGACGCGATGCTTTTCGATCAGCCGCAGCAGGTCCTCCGGATCGAAGCGCGGCTGCAGGATCACCTCGGCCCCGGCCCGCACCGCCAGCCCGCCATAGGCGTTGGGCGCGGAGTGATAGAGCGGCCCCGGGATGATGGTGACGATCTTCTCAGCGCCCGGCTGCGCGATATTGCCGAACAGGCCGAACACCGTGCCGATGGTCGCGGCGCTGGCCATCGCCTGTTCCGCCGTCGGCGGCGCGCGGCGCACGCCCTTGGGCCGCCCGGTGGTGCCGCTGGTATAGATCATCGCGCCCGGCGGATCGGCGACCTCGGGCGGCAGCGGCTCGAAACCGGCCAACCAATCTGCCCAGGCGATGCGGCCTTCCGGCACGGCGCGGCGTTCCGGCGGCGTCTGGAAAGCCGCAGCGATCTCCGGCGGGGTCTCCACCACGAAGACCGGCACGCCACTGGGAACCGCGCCCGCCACGCCGGCCAGCAGGTCGGCATGGATGACGATCGCCTTGGCGCCGCAATTCTCGAACAGATAGGCGGCCTCGTCCTCGGTGTAGTGCCAGTTCACCGGCACCGGATAGCCGCCCAGCTGCCCGATCGCCGCCGAGGCTTCGAAGAACGCGAAATCGTTGCGCAGCATGATGGCGACCGCGTCGCCACGCCCGATGCCCAGGCTCTTGAAGCCCTGCGCCGCGCGCTGCGCGCGTGTCGCCAGCTCGGCGTGATCCAGCGTGCGGTCACCTGAAATCAGTCTGGCCATGCGTTCCGTCCCCTAATTCTTATGGGACGATTGAAACGGCCAAGGGGACGGCGCGCAAGCGCCGCCCCCTTTTCTCCGTCAGGCCTCGTTGCCGAGCCGCCGCTTGCGGGTCAGGTGCTCGAAGCGCCAGGTCATCAGCGCCGCCGCCACCAGCAGCGCGAAGGCGAGGCCCGCCCACACGCCCTGGCCGTCCAGCGGCGTCCAGAACCCCAGCATCACGCAGACCGGGAACCCCAGAACCCAATAGGCGAGCCCGGCGATCCACATTGGGATGCGCGTGTCCTTCAGGCCCCGCAACCCATAGGCGGCCGCCACCTGCTGCCCGTCGACGAGCTGGAAGATCGCCGCGATCGCCAGATACTGCGCCGCGAACATCGCCGCCTGATGCGACCTGGGATCGTTGATATCCAGATACAGGCCCGCGATCTCGTAGGGCCAGGTCCACATCACGAACGCCGTCAGCCCCATGAACACAAAGGCCAGACCCTGCCCGACATGACCCGAACGGCGCACCGCGTTCCAGTCGCCCGCCCCGGCCGCATAGCCCACCCGGACGGTCTGGGCGAACGCGATGCCCAGCGGGATCTGGAAGGTCAGCGAGGCGACGTTGATCGCGATCTGGTGCCCGGCCAGCTGGTCCGAACCGAACAGGCCGACCAGCCACAAGGCCGCGTTGAAGATCGCGCCCTCGAAGAACAGCGTCACGCCGATCGGAAAGCCCAGCACGACGAACCGCCAGACGCCCGCGCGGTCGAAACGCAGCATGCCCTCGAACGGGCGGATCGCCCGCGTCGCTGGATGCAGCATCACCGTCACGACCATGACCGCGGCCGCCAGCAAGGTCGCGCTGGCCGTCGCGATGCCCGAGCCCAGCACGCCAAGCGCCGGGGCGCCCAGATGCCCGAAGATCAGCACCCAGTTGAACAGCGCGTTGACGGCGATCCACACCAGCGTGATCAGCAGCGCCGGACGCGGCCGGCTGAGCGCCGAGAACAGGTTCCGCATCACGCCGATCAGCAGCATGAAGGGCAGCGCCGGCAGCATCGCAGTGACGTAGAGCGCGGCGGTCTCCGAAAGGCCGGGATTCTGCCCCAGCAGTCCGAACAGCGGACGCGCGAACAACAGCAGCGCGATCGCCGGCAGCGAGGTCAGCCCGACCGCCCACATGCCGGTGCGGAAATGCGCCCGCAACTGATCGGTCGTCTCCTGCCGCCGACGCTCGGCGTCAAGTCCGTGCGGGTCTGCGCCGATCACCTGGGCCAGCGACGGCGACAGCGCCGACGACATGCCGAAGCCGAACATCATCGGCATGTAGAACAGGCTGAGGCCCAGCGCCGCGGCGGCCAGCGCCTCGGGTCCGAGATAACCGAGCAGCAGCACGTCGGTCACGCCGATGGCCATCGAGGCCAGCTGGGTCAGCACCAGCGGCCAGGCGAGCTTCAGCGTGGCGATGGTTTCGCCAAGATAGGTTTGGGGGAGAGTGAGGACGGACCGATGGGGATCGGCCTGAAGAGCTTCGGCTGTCATTTTCTTTATGGCGTTCCTGAGGGAAGGTCAGGTCAGGGCCGCCATGTGACAGGCGGCGTATCAGGCTGAGCGAATTTCCATCGAGCGGATCGTCCTTCTGCGGTCTTCAAAATGAATGGTCGGAGAGAGAGGATTCGAACCTCCGGCCCCTGCTTCCCGAAAGCAGTGCTCTACCAGGCTGAGCTACTCTCCGACGTGAGAGGGCGCGTTCCTAGCCGCGAGGCGGCCGGAAAGCAAGCGCTGCGATCAATCGTTGACCGTGTTCGCGGTCGCGACCGTGCACTCGAACCGCCCGGCCGATTTCTGGCTGCAGGAACAATTGCCCCGGGCATTGCCGCCGGCGCGGGCCTTGGCCCTGGAACAGGCATCGGATTCGGTGGTTCCGGCGGCGGTGACGCCCCGTCCGGCGGCCTTGGGCGCGTCCGAGCTATAGGAGCGGCCGCCGCCTGTCGTTGCGGCAGGCGGGGTAAGATTCTTCGCCCCGCCGACGCTGACGCATTCGACATACTCGTCCGGGGTCATCTCGGCGGCGGGTTTGTCGCAGCGCCCCTGCGCCGTGGCGGCCGGGACGGACAGAAGCGCCGAAACCAGGATGGCGAAGGCTGAAGCGGTCAGAATGCGCATGGCCGATGTCTTTCAGTGTCGCTCGTGGCGATTTTAGGGCCGCAAGGGCCGGCGCTTCAACCGTCGTCGCCGAGATAAGGCGATACGGAGCGGGCGGCGAAATGCTGGCGCAGGGATCTGTTCAGTTCCGCGCCGAAAAGGATCAGGATCGCCGTAAGGTAGAAGAACACCATGGCGGCCGCGATGCCGCCCAGGCCGCCGTAAACCGCGTCGTAATTGCCGAAATTGGCCAGATAGGTGGTGAAGCCCGCCGCCAGCGCCAGCCATAGCAGGGTGGTGACCAGCACGCCGGGCATGACGTCATAAAGCCGCCGCCGGCCGCCCGGCAGCCATAGATGGGCAAGGCACAGGGCCGCGAACAGCGCCCCTCCCGCCGCCAGATAGCGCGTGAGGATATTGTTGGCGACCTCGCCGGCCGCCTCCTGGGCATAGTCGGGCAGATTGGTCATCACCACGGTGGAAACGATGGTCAGATAGCCCAGAAACACCGCCAGCCCGACCACCGCCGCGATCACCAGCAGGCTTTCCAGCCGCCGCCTGACGATGCTGCGGCCTTCTTCTGCGTCATAGGCGCGGTTCAACCCGGTGCGCAGCGACTCCACGCCGTTCGACGCCGACCACAGCGCGATGATCGCGCCGATGGTCAGAAGCTGCGGCGAACGGATTGTCAGCGCCTCGGAAAAGGGCCGCGAGATCGCCGAGGCGATCTGCTGGGGCAGCGCCCCGAACATCAATTGCACCGCCTCGCGGGCTTCGCCCTCGACGTGGAAGAAGGCGGCGAAGGCGATCAGGAAGATCAGGAACGGAAACAGCGCCAGCAGGGTCGAGAACGCCATCGAGCCGGCGATCTCGATGCCGTCATGCAGCACCAGCCTCTGCATCGCCTGCCAGGCGGGCGTGAAGACGTTCCACACGCGCAGCGCATGCGTGCGCCAGCGCCGGGTGAACTGGGGAAGGTGGTCGCCGAAGCGCATGGCGACAGTTTAGCCGGGCCGGCGGCCCTGACGAAAGCGCACCGGATGGACCCGCCGCGCCAGCCACTCCGACGCCACCAACGCCGCCAGCGACAAAAGCACCGCCATCACCGTCAGCCGCATGGCCGCGTCGTCGCCGCCCGGTGTCTGGATATAGGCGTAGATGGCCGAAGGGATGGTCTGGGTTTCGCCGGGAATGTTGGAAACGAAGGTGATGGTCGCGCCGAACTCACCCAGGCTCCGGGCGAAGGCCAGCACTGCGCCGGCCACCACGCCCGGCGCGGCCAGCGGCAGCGTTACGCGCAGGAACGCGCGGATGCGCCCGGCCCCAAGGCTGCGCGCCGCCCGCTCCATCGCCGGATCGACCGAATCGATGGCGACCCGGATCGCCCGCACCGCCAGCGGAAAGGCCATCACCGCCGAGGCGACGACCGCGCCGGTCCATTTGAAGGCGAAGACGATGCCGAACCAGTCCTCCAGCCATGCCCCCACCGGCCCGTTGCGGCCCAAAAGGACGAGCAGCAGATAGCCCGTGACGACCGGCGGCACGACCAGCGGCAGATGGACGATGGCGTCGAGAAGGATCTTGCCCGGGAACTCGGCGCGCGCCAGCAGCCAGGCCGTCAGCACGGCCGGCGGCAGAACGGCCAGCGTGCACCAGAAAGCGACGCGCAGGCTCAAGGCCACCGCCTCCCATTCCGCCGGGGTGAAGAGATCGGCCAAGGCGCTCAGTCGGCCGGCTTGCCGAAGCCGGCTTCGGCGAAGATCGCGCCGGCCGCCTCGCCTTGCAGATAGGCGAAGAACGCCGTCGCCTCGCGCCCGGCCAGCACCGTCAGCGCCGCCGGATAGACGATGTCGTCATGCGTTTCGGCCGGGAACACGCCCACCGTCTTCACCTTGGGTTCGGCCCTGGCGTCGGTCGCATAGACGATGCCCAGAGGCGCTTCGCCGAGCGCCACCAGCGCCAGCGCCGCGCGGACATTCTCCGAACGCGCCAGCTTGCCCGCGACGCCCTCCCACACACCCAGAGCCTCAAGCGCCTGCCTGCCGTATTTCCCGGCCGGCACGGCGTCGGGGTCGGCCATGGCCAGCCGGCCGTCGCCCAGCGCCCCGGCAAGATCGAATCCCGGCGTGATCGCCACCGTCACAGCACTGCCGGCCGGCGCGATCAGTACCAGCGCGTTCGACAGCAGATCGACCGCGTCCGGCCCGATGAAGCCGCGTTCGATGAGATAGGCCATCCAGTCCCGATCGGCCGAAATGAACATCTCGGCGGGCGCGCCCTGCTCGATCTGCCGCGCCAGCGCGTTCGAGCCGGCATAGGAGATCACCACCTCGATGCCCGTCTCGGCCTTGAAGGCGGCGGCGGCCTCGTCCAGCGGGCCTTTCAGGCTGGCGGCGGCGAAGATCACGGGGCGCTCGGCGGCCGACGCGGCGGGCCAGGCCAGCGCCGTCACGACCGCCAGCAGGGCGAGCACGAACTTCATGGGCGCAATCTCCTGCTTGCCGTCATATTCAGCCGTATATAGCGTTTGCGATCATGCCGTCGCTTTCCATCAGAGTCGATATCGCGCCAGGGGCCTCCATCGGCCCCGGCAAGGCGCGCCTGCTGGAAGAAATCGCCCGCACCGGCTCGATCGCGGCGGCGGCGCGCGCCATGGACATGTCCTATCGCCGCGCCTGGCTTCTGGTCGACGATCTGAAAGCCGTGTTCGGCGAGCCGCTGGTCGCCACACGCCCCGGCGGCGCGAAAGGCGGCGGAGCCGTCCTGACGCCGCGCGGCGCTTCGGTGCTCGCCGCCTTCCGGACGATGGAACAGGCTGCCGCCCGCGCGGCCGGCGAGGCTCTCAACACGATGCTGAGGACACCATGAAACGCATTCTTCTCGCCGCGCTGCTCGCGCTCGCCCCCGCCAACGCCGCCGAAACTGGGGCCTGCGACGGCTTCGCCTGGCCCATGGCGCGCGAAAAGGCGACCTTCGAGGCCGCGACCCGCGCCACCAATCCCTCCGGCACGACGCTGGCCGACTGGCCCGCGACAGCGCAAAAGCTCTCGCTGCACCCCGACGGCGACGCCGACTTCCCGCTCGCGCCTGAACGCGCGCCGGACGCGGACAGCCTCGGCGGCTACCTCATCCTGCCGGCCCCGCCTGCGCCGGGCGACTATCAGGTGACGCTGGATGCGAAGGCTTGGATCGACGTGGTGCAGGACGGCGCCTATGTCGCCTCGGGCGCGCACACCTCCGACCGTGCCTGCGCCCTGATGCGCAAAAGCGTGCGCTTCACCCTGACTGACGCGCCCGTGACCTTGCAGCTCAGCGGCGCAGATGCGACCACCGTGACGTTCACCATTATGCCGGCGGCCGATTGAGCTCCGGAGACGGAGCGCGCCATGACGCACAAGGTTGGAATCCTGTCGCCCCTGCTGCTGGGGCTCATGCGCCTGCTGCCTGACGGCTATCAGGTCGTCAGCCGCGCCGACTATGACAGCGACGCCGCCATGTCGGCCGCCCACCCCGACCTTTCCGCCTTCGTCGTCTTCGGCGGCCACGCGCTGCCGCACGAGACGGTCGAAGCCTTTCCGAACCTGCGCCTGATCGCCTGTTTCGGCGTCGGCTATGACGGCATCGACGTCGCCCACGCCGCAGCGCGCGGCGTCGCCGTCACCAACTGCCCCGACGTGAACAACGAGGACGTCGCCGACCACGCGATCGGCCTGTTCATCGCCACCGTCCGCAACATCGTCAGCGGCCACGCCCGCGTCGTCGGGCCGGACTGGAGCGCCGGCCGGCATGCCGGCATGTGGCCCTCGCTCTATCAGCTCAAGGCCGGCATCGTCGGCATGGGCGCGATCGGCAAGTCGATCGCCCGCCGCCTGCCGGCCTTCGGCGTCGCCGTCTCCTGGTGGGGCCCCAATCCCAAGCCCGAGCTGGGCCTGCCGCGCGCCGCCAGCGTGCTCGATCTCGCCCGCGACAACGACGTCTTGTTCATGGCAGGCCGCGCCGACGAAACCAGCCGCGGCATCATTTCGGCCGAGGTGATCGAGGCGCTGGGACCGGGCGGCTATCTGATCAACGTCTCACGCGGCTTCACGGTCGACGAGGACGCGCTGATCGCGGCCTTGAAGGCGCGCCGTCTGGCGGGCGCGGGGCTGGACGTCTTCGTCGAGGAGCCGACCCCGCCGTCGCGCTGGGCCGACGTGCCGGGCGCGGTGCTGACGCCGCATGTCGGCGGCGGCGGCCGCGGCGCGATCCAGGCCCAGACCAATCTCGTTCTGGCCAATCTCGCCGCCTTCTTCGCCGGCGCGCCCCTGCCGACGCCGCTGCGCCCCTGACGAGACGCTGACGAAAGGTCAATTTTTTGCGCTTGGCGGCGGCGCGGCCTTCCGCGACAAAGCCCGCATGACGCAATCTCCCTCCTACACGCTCGATCGCTCGCTCGCGCTCGACCATTTCGAAGGCGGTCGCTGGCGCGGCGCCACCAGCCCCGACTACGCCAATCGCGTGGGCCCGTATGGCGGCTGGATCGCCGCGCTGCTGATGAAGGCGATCCTCGACCAGAAGCCGCAGGGCGAGCCGCTGTCGCTGACCGTGACCTTTCTGGGGGGGTGCCAGGACGGACCGCTCGACGGCGTCTGCCGCCTGCTGCGCCGCAGCCGCACCAACGAACACTGGACGGCCGAATTCGCCGACCATACGGGCACGCTGGTCGCCCACGGGGTCGCGACGTTCGGCCTGCGCCGTCCGACCGCGCCGCTCGGCGGGCCCACGCCGCCGGCCCCCGCGCCCGATCCCGCCGAGGTGAAGCCGCGTCCGAATTTCGGCGATTCAGGCCCTGGCTTCTTCCGCAGCTATGACTATCGCCAGTTCGTCGGCCGGCCATTCCGCGTCAACGAGACGGCCGAGAGCCGCGGCTGGCTCAAAGACGCCGACGGCCGACCGCTCGACTATGTCTCGCTGGCCGCCGCGGCCGACGCGCCGCTGCCGCGCGTGTTCCTGAAATCCGAGACGCCGACGCCGATCGCCACCATGACGATGTCGATCTACTTCCAGGCGACGCCCGAGGCCTTCGCCGAGGCGGGCGGCGGCTACATCCTGATCGAATCCGACATGCGGACCGGCCGCGACGGCTTCCACGACCAGACCGCCGTGCTGTGGACCGCGTCCGGCCGGCTGCTGGCGACGACCGAACAGATCGTCTGGTACAACCTGAAGACGGCTTAGGCTGAAGACGGGTCAGGCGGCGCGCGCGGCGGCGTTGTGCCAGCGCGCCGACGGCAGGCGGATGCGCACGGTCGTGCCGACGCCCTCTTCGCTGTCGATCCAGAGCGTGCCGTTCATTGCGGTCACCAGACCGCGCACGATGGAAAGGCCAAGGCCGGTGCCGCCGCCATTCGCGTCGCGATCGTCCGAGACCTGATAGAAGGGCGTGCCGAGCAAAGGCAGCTTGTCGGCCGGAATGCCCGCGCCGTTATCCGCGACGACGATCTCCACGGTGCCTTCCAGGCGGCGCTCGGACCATGACAGCGTGACCTTGCCCTTGGGCGGCGTGAACTTCAGCGCGTTCGAGATCAGGTTGATGAGGCACTGGCGCAGCGCGGTCGCGTCGGCGAAGGCCTCGACCCACAAATGCTCGCGCCGGACGACCAGCTGCACGCCGCGCGCCGCCGCCAACCCTTCCAGCATGCGCGCCGCCTCGCGCGCCGCCGAGTCGACCGCGCACGGCGCGACATGCACCTGATGCTTGCCGGCCTCGATGCGGGCGAGCGACAGGATGTCGTTGATGACGCCCAGAAGATGCGAACCCGATTGCAGGATGTCGGCCGAGTATTCCTTGTATTTCGGCACGCCATGCGCGCCGAAGCGTTCTTCCGCCATGATCTCCGAAAAGCCGATGATGGCGTTCAGCGGCGTCCGCAGCTCGTGGCTCATATTGGCGATGAAGGACGACTTGGCCGAGCTGGCGGCCTCGGCCGCCTTGGCCGAGATCGAGACCTGCACGAGGCGATGGATCAGGCTGCGCCAGCGGATCGACATGAAGGCGAGCCCCGCGCACATCGCCACCAGCAGGGCGATCGCCCAGGGCCAGTAGCCGGCCATGAACTCACCAAGTTGCGAGGGCACCTGCCAGGTCAGGAAGCCGATCTTGCGCCCGTCTATGTCCTCAAGCGGCACCCAGGCCCCTTCCGGCGGCGTGACGCCGGTGACGAAAGACATCTCCGCGATGCCGAAATCCTCGGACAACTGGGCATAAGCCGCGTCAACCGGTGTCAACGCCACGAAGACGTTGCGCGGCCGGCGCGCCTCGTTGCGCAGGGACGGATCGACCGGCGCGATCACCGAAGCGGCGATGATGTGCGGCTGGCCCGAGATCAGGGCGAAAGCCGAGGTTGCGTTGGTACCTTCGCGCTCCGGCATCGCCAGCGCCGCGCCGCGCAGGCGCGCCACCGCCGTCTCCACCGCCAGCCCGGCCGCGCGCGCTTCGCCGGCCTTGCTCCAGCCATAGAGCATCCGCCCGCGTTCGTCGAAAATCAGCGTCGCGGCCGCGCCCCAGCTGTCGTCGGTCGACGGCCCCAGATTGTCCTCGCCCCACGCGGCGGCCCGTCCGTCGCGCGTCGCGAGATAGAACTCGTCCCACCAGGCATAGTCGCCGGCGAAGCTTTCCTGCCTGAGGCGCAGACGCTTCATCACCGAGGCCACCGACTGGCTCTGCGAAAGGCGCTGCTTCTCGTCCAGCGTCTCGCCGATGCGCCCGATCAGCGCGCCGTTGAGCGCCGCTGCAAGAAACAGCAGCAGGGCCACCGGGACCAGCACGTGGCCCAGGAGACGACGACGTTCGCGTGACGCGGCTGTTGCAGCAGGCGACATGATGAAGAAATCCCGACGGAAAATCTTATCCACACCTCTCCTAACATCGCCCCAACAGCCCCTAACGGCGCGGTAACCACTCTGAGGCGCAGAAACGCAGAAGGGGCCGGGGTTTCCCCCGGCCCCTCAAGCGCGTCAGTCGGACGCTTCGGCCTCATTGGCGACGATCCAGCGGATGATCGCCTCGGAGAAACCGTCGACCCGCAGCCAGTCGCCGCGGCCCACGCCATTGGCGTAGGACGCCACGTTGACCATGTAGCCGACGCCTTTCGGCGCAGGCACGCGGTCATGGCTCTGCTCGTCGGTGAAGACGATCAGACGGCGCTCCTCGCGGTCCACCGCCGAGATCGCCTGCCCCAGCATGGTCGACGCGTGGGGCTGCGAACCGTCGATCGCATCGCGCAGCGCAAAGCCGCGGCGCGGCGCGATCTTCACCGTCTCGCTCGAGAAGGAGTAGATCTCGACGTCTTCGCAGATCTCGCGCGCCAGCAGCGCCAGACCGCAGGCCGCATCGAGCCGGGTCATGTCCGACTTCGCCGACAGCGAGGCGGTCATCGAGCCCGACACGTCGATCAGCAGCGTGGTCTTGCCGCCGAGGCGCTCGTGCCCCTTCAGCGCGCGGAACATCGCCGCCTCCAGCTGCGGCTCGAGGTCGGGCGCGTAACGCGCCGCGGCGACGAAGCGGAACGGCAGCACCCGGTCCGTCTTCATCGTTTCCAGCGCCACGCCGAGCGCCGCCTTGTCGACGCCCGCCGCCAGCATGCCGCGCAGGTTGCGCAGAAGCGCCAGCCCGCCGAGCTTGCGCTCCGCGATCAAGCGCTCGAACGCCGCCTTCTTGTCGGCCCCGCCGGACAGCGCGACCTCCCAGGTGTCGGGCGACGCCAGCGTCCCGTCGACAAGCTGCTTCCATACGGCCGCCTGCGCCTCCGTCTCCGGCTTGGCATGCGTCAGGAACAGCACGTCGCGCAGCCGCACCGGGCCCTCGCGGTCGTACTTCGCCAGCTGGTAGGCGTCGAACTTGACCAGCGCGCGCGCCAGCCCCTTCTTCGCCTGCGCCGGCACCGCACGCCGCCTGCGCTGCTGCAGCGGCCCCAGCGCGTCGGCCCAGTAGATCGCCAGGAACTCGGTCAGCTCGTCGGGGCGCTGGATCACGCGGGCCAGCGTCGCCGCAACCAGCTTCTTGTGATCCTCGTGGCGCAGCATCTCGCGCACCAGAAAAAGCGGCGCGTGGCGCAGCTTCATGTCTTCGCGCGCCTCGATCGCCAGCGCCGACACGCGCTCGGCCGGAACCATCGGCGTCAGCGTCGCGATCCGCTCGGCGATCGCGACGCCATCTTCATAGAACTGGTTCTCCCACAGGAGACAGTTGAGCAGCGTGCGCCGCAACTGCTGTTCCGGCGTGAAGCGCGGTCCTTTCGCACCCTCGAAACCGAGGGCATGGATGATCTTGTTCAGCTTGGCCATCTGAAGCCTCCTTTGTGAGCTGAGGGTGGAAGGGAAAAGGCGTTCCGTCAGGGAACAGGCGATCGCCGAGACGGCGCGCCGGGCCTTGCGGCCCTTTGCGCCAGACGTGCTCTACCTCTGAGCTACGGTCCGGTTGCCCGGGCCGGCGGGAGTCGAACCCGCGACCACGCGATTGCAGATCGAAGAAACGGCGGTCTTCACCACTGACGGGAACATCGGGCGCTGCGGGGAACGTTCGCTTCCGGTTGGGCGGGGCGTTTCCGCCTGCAGGCTCGCGGGCCTGCGTGCCCTCTGGTGCGATGAAACCGGCGGCTTCACCACCGCAGCGCAAGATTGGTATCGCGGGGAACAATCGGCGGCCGAGCCGGACCTTGCGGTCCATCGGGATTTGAACCCGGACGCCGGCTTGCGCCGGCGCTTCACCCAAACGAAGAAACGGCCGACCTTCACCACCGCGATGAAGGAACTGGGCGCCGGGGGAACGGGCGGAGGCGGAAACGCCCTCCGTGGGAGAGCCATCTTTCAAAGACGAGGAACCCGCATCCTTCACCACCCGGCGAAAGAAAACTCATGTCGTCGCGGCCGCTGACACGTGCGGCCGCCACAGCGGGCCATCTCTGCCCGCCCCGCCATCGGTGGACGCGACGCCAGGCGTCGCCCGTTCCCTCCGGCGGGCCCCGCGCTTGTCGGGGCGCTTGAAGCGGCCCCTCGGGATCCGGGTCTCCCGTGCCGGTCTCCCGGCGGCTTGGTTCGAGGCGCGTGGAGGAAACGAAAAACGAAACCCTCCAAGGCGGCGCCTGGAGGGTTCACCGTGACCGGCGATGCGGACGGTCGTTAGACCGTTCCACCCTCGTGAGCGCGCGCACGCAGCAATGCCTTGCCGGGATTACCCGACAGCCTGCTCCGGCCTTGCATGACTGGTATCGAATTCACGACACGTCGCTCACGTTTGACACGCGGCCCATCCGCGTGAGGGCGCGGCTTTTGATCCTCCGGGGCGATGAAGTCAACGTGGACGCGCACCAGCGGGACGAAACGCCGCAGGCGCCGACTTCAATGCGCGCCGATCTCCGGCAGGACGATCAGCCCGCCCAGCACCATGGCGATCAGCGTCGCATGGGCCACGAATATCAGCCGCGTGGTGGCGCGGAAGGCGCGTTTGCGCGTCTTGTGGCGGAACACGTGCTGGGCGAACAGGCCGCCCGCGATGCCGAAAAACGCGTCGGCGAAATGCAGCATGCTTTCGCGCACCCGCGTGCGCCCGTCGCGCGCGAACACCTTGTCGAGCCAGTAGGCGAGGCCCGAGCCGAAGCTCATCACCAGATAGAGCGCGGGAAACCACAACGGCGCATCGCGGTAGCGATAGGCGACGATCACCCCGATCAGCAGCGCCACCGCCGCCATCAGCCGCGACAGATCCAGCAGCGTGGCCGGCGGCGGCTTGGGCGGCTGCGCCGGCGGCGCGCCGACAATCTCGACCTCGCTGGCGGCAGGTCCGCCGTCGCGGCCCACGCCCATCGTAAAGCGCAGCCGGTCGCCCTTGACTGGCCGCTGCCGTCGCGACGTCAGGAACTTGACGTGCATGAAGACAGGTTGATGCAGCTCCGGCCCCTCGATGAAGCCGAACCCGCGCTCGTCGTCCCAGGACACGAGCGTACCTTCAAAGCGCTTTCCCGACAGGGTCATTGCTACGGCTTCCTAGCCAATGCCGCGCGCCGCGTCGATGGGGCTGCTGGCGTGCGGCGCGCGGCGCGCTATGGTGCGGTCATCGTCATTACAGAACACACGAGGAAACAGATGGATTTCGCGATACCGCCACACGTAAAGACCCTGCTGGCCGAGATGGACGCCTTCATCGAGGCCGAAATCAAACCGCTGCAGGCCCAGGACGACAACGAGCGCTTCTTCGACCACCGCCGCGAACACGCCCGGACCGATTGGGACAATGACGGCATGCCCCGCCACGAGTGGGAGGACCTACTGAAAGAGATGCGCCGCCGGGCCGACAAGGCCGGCTTCCTGCGTCTCGCTCTGCCCGAGGAGTTCGGCGGCCGGAACATCGGCAATCTCGCCATGGCGATCATTCGCGAGCATCTGGCGGCCAAGGGCCTCGGCCTGCACAACGATCTCCAGAACGAAAGCTCCATCGTCGGGAACTTCCCGCAGATCCTGATGTTCCGCGACTTCGGCACGCCCAAGCAGAAGGACGAATGGATCAACGGCGCGCTCGCCGGAACGC
>CAZBPO010000008.1:24731-31582 GCA_964493795.1 uncultured Flavobacteriaceae bacterium | reverse complement strand
GGGTCTGGTCAGCCAGCGCGAACAGGACGGCGGCGCTGCCGGCGACCAGCGCGACGGCGTAGATGTGCATCATCGAGAGTGCGCCGATCCATGCCGCAATCGGGATCGAAAGCAGCGCCAGCGCGCCGACGATGTCGCAGACGATCATCAGCGGCCGGCGGCGGACGCGGTCGATGAAGGTGCTGGCGGCGAGGCCGATCACCACGGCGGGCAGAAGCGCGAGCGCGCCCAGAAAGGCGACTTCGCCATCGCTGGCGCCCAGCGTGACGATGGCGAGCGCCGGCAGCGCCGTGCGCGTGACGCGGCTGCCGAACGCGCTGATGATCTGCGCGCCCCACAAATGCAGGAAGTCGCGATGGCGCCAGAGGCCGCCGGTGGGCCAGAGCCGCATGAATTTCGTTTTCGCGTTTGGATTGCCGATGGCGGGTCTTATAGATGGTAGGCGAATCATCCGCCATGTCCGACGCCACGCGCCGCACCACCCAGACGAGAAACCGCCGCGGGCTGCTGCTGACGCTGCCGCTGCTGGCGTTCATCGCCGTGTTCTTCGCAGCGCCCATCGGCGCGATGCTGTGGCGCAGCGTCTCCAATCCCCTGCCCGCCGCGATGATGCCGCTGACGGCCGAGGCCTTGTCCGGCTGGGACGCCGCCGCGCTGCCCGACGAGGCGGTGTTCGCGGCGCTGGCGCAGGATCTGAAGGCGCTGAAGCTGGAAGACGCGATCCGTGTGGGGGCGCAGCTCAATTTCGATCTCGGCGGCCTCAACTCGCTGTTCCGCAAGACCGCGCGCGCCGCGCCGGACCTGACCGCGCCCTATACCGAAAGTTTGACCAGGCTGGACCGCAAATGGGCCCAGATCGAGGTCTGGTCGGCCATCCAGGTCGGCACACGGGCGGTCACCGGAAAGAACTATCTCGCCGCCGTCGACCTGAAATACGGGCCCGGCCTTGAGGTGACGGCGGTGCCCGAGCGGGACGCCATCTATCTGATGCTGTTCGGGCGGACGGCCTGGGTGGCGGCGCTGGTGACGTTGCTGTGCCTCGTGCTCGGTTACCCCCTGGCGCATGTACTGGCCACCGCGAGCCCGCGCACCGCGAGCGTTCTGATGATCCTGCTGCTGCTGCCGTTCTGGACCTCGCTTCTGGTGCGCACGACCAGCTGGATCGTGCTGCTGCAACAGCAGGGCGTGGTGAACGAGACGCTGGTGTGGCTGGGCCTCGTGAACGACGATGAGCGCCTGCAGCTGGTACGCAACCTCACCGGCACGCTGATCGCGATGACGCAGGTGCTGCTGCCCTTCATGGTGCTGCCGCTCTATGCGGTGATGAAGACCATCCCGCCGGTCTATCTGCGCGCGGCGAGTTCAATGGGCGCGCGGCCGTTCACGGGTTTCTGGCGCGTCTATCTGCCGCTCTCGATGCCCGGCGTGGCGGCGGGCAGCCTGCTCGTCTTCATTCTGGCGGTCGGCTACTACATCACCCCGGCGCTGGTGGGCGGGGCGAGCGGGCAGCTGATCTCGAACCAGATCGAATTCCATCTGCGCACCTCGCTCAACTGGGGCCTCGCGGCGGCGCTGAGCGCCGTGCTGCTGGCGGCGGTGACGCTGCTCTACTGGCTGTTCAACCGGCTCGCCGGGGCCGACCGGTTGAGGTTCGGATGAGCGGCTGGCGCATTCTGGGGCGGCTGCTGGCCGGCGTCGCGCTGGTCTTCCTGATCGCGCCCCTGCTGGTGATCGTGCCGCTCTCGTTCAACGCCGAGCCGTTCTTCACCTTCACCGACGCCATGCTGTCGTTCGAGGCGGAAGGCTATTCCACGCGCTGGTACGAGGCGATCTTCGCCGACCGGACGTGGAGCCAGGCGGTCGTGAACAGCCTGATCATCGGCGGCGCGGCCACCCTGATCGCGACCGTGCTCGGCACGCTCGCCGCCATGGGGCTGGCGCGCGGGAACGTGCCCATGAAGGGCGCGATCATGGGGCTGATCATCTCGCCTATGATCACGCCGATCATCATCGCCGCCACGGGCATGTATTTCTTCTATTCAGATCTCGGCCTCACCCAGACCCATATCGGCCTGATCGCCGCGCATGCGGCGCTGGGCGCGCCCTTCGTGGTGATCACGGTGACGGCCTCGCTGACCGGCTATGACTGGAATCTGAGCCGCGCGGGGCAGAGCCTGGGGGCCAGCCCCACGCGGACATTCTTCCGCGTCACCCTGCCGCTGATCCTGCCCGGCGTCATTTCGGGCGCGCTGTTCGCCTTCGCGACCTCGTTCGACGAGGTGGTGACGGTGCTGTTCATGGGCGGACCGGAACAGGTGACCATCCCGCGCAAGATGTGGTCGGGCGTGCGCGAGCAGCTGAGCCCGGCCATCCTGGCGGCTGCGACCATGCTGATCGTGGTCGCGGTGGCGCTGCTGCTCTGCGTGGAATGGCTGCGCCGGCGGGGCGAACGGATGCAGGTCAGGCCGCGCTAGGCCGCGTCATCCACCACAGGACCGCCATCGCCGCCGCTATGGCGAGGCAGAGCGGGGAATAGAAAATCAGGTTCAGACGCTGGAACGGCGTGCCGTCGGCATAGCTGAATATCGCCGGCACGAATCCGGCGGCGCCGCGCGCGGCGAACACGAACGCCGCGCCCCAGAAGCCGAGGCTCCACATCCAGCCGGGGACCAGCAGCGCCGGCAACCAACCGGCGCGCCAGGCGACGAACGCCGCCACAGCGACAAGGCATGCAGCGACGAAGAGGCTTGGCGCGAGGCCGGGCATGACGCCGCCGCGCGTGCCCACCACCGTCGCCGCCAGCGACGCCGGGTCGGACGCCGGCCACAGACCGCCGACGCCCCAATAGACGTGCAGACCGCTCAACGCGGCCAGCACGGCGACGAGAAGCCCGGCGACGACCGGGACGCCGCCGTCCATCGCCTATTCCGCCGCAGCCAGCGCCGCGTGACCGCCGAAGACGGCGGCGCGGGCGGCGTCGTATTCCGCCTTCAGCTCGGCGACCAGATCGGCCACGGCCGGCGCACTCTTCACCTGGCCGACGCCTTGTCCGGCGCCCCAGATGTCTTTCCAGGCCTTCTTGTCCATGTTGCCGCCCGAGCCGAAATTCATCTTCGACTTGTCGGATTCCGGCAGGTTGGCCGGATCGAGGCCAGCCGCGACGATGGACGGCGCGAGATAGTTGCCGTGCACGCCGGTGAACAGGTTGGAATAGACGATGTCATCGGCCGCGCTGTCGATGATCGACTGCTTGTAGCCCGGCACGGCGTTCGCCTCTTCCGTGGCGATGAAGCGCGTACCGATATAGGCGAAGTCAGCGCCCAGGGCCTCGGCGGCGAAGACCGAGCGGCCATCGGCGATCGAGCCCGACAGCAGGATCGTGCCTTTGAACCAGGCGCGCACTTCGGGCACCAGCGCGAAGGGCGACAGCGTGCCGGCATGGCCGCCCGCGCCGGCGCAGACCAGGATCAGCCCGTCGACGCCCTCTTCCGCCGCCTTCCTGGCGTGGCGGATATTGACGACGTCGTGCCACACGACGCCGCCGGCCTCATGCATCTTGTCGACCACGAATTTCGGGGCGCGCAGCGAGGTGATGGTGATCGGCACCTGATGTTCGGCGCAGACATCGACGTCGTGTTCGAGGCGGTCGTTCGATGAGTGCGCGATCTGGTTGACGGCGAACGGCGCGGCCTTCCTGCCGGTTTTGGCTTCCCATTCGCCGAGTTCGCCCTTGATGCGCTTCAGCCATTCGCCCAGCACCGGCGCAGGGCGGGCATTGAGCGCCGGGAACGAGCCGACGACGCCTGCCTTGCACTGCGCGATGACCAGCTCGGGGCCGGACACGATGAAAAGCGGCGCGCCGACGACGGGCAGCGCCATGCGGCCTTTGAGGAAATCAGGAACGGGCATGGGAGTTTCCTTTTGTGTCTCGTTGTCAGTCTGCTGCGATCCGGGTGAAATCGGCCGGGCGTTTTTCAAGAAATGCCGAAAAGGCCTCGCGCGCCTCGGCAGAGGCCATGCGCGCGGCGAAGAGGCGGCCCTCCTCCTCCATCCGGGCGAGACGTTCGGCGGGGTCGCCGCGCAACAGCGCCTTGGTGAGGCGGATCGCCTCGGGCGGCTTGGCGGCGACGACCTGCGCAGCGGCCAGCGCCGCCGCCTCGGCCCCGCCGGCCGGCGTCACGCGGTTCACGAAGCCGGCGGCCTTGGCCTCGTGCGGGCCGAAGCGTTCGGCGAACATCATCATCTCGGCCGCGATCTGATGCCCCGTGATGCGCGGCATCAGCAGCGACGACGACGCTTCCGGCACAAGCCCCAGATTGACGAACGGACATTGCAGCTTCGCGCCCTCGGCGGCGACGACGAAATCGCAGTGAAACAACATCGTGACGCCGACGCCGACCGCGACGCCTTCGACCGCCGCGAGCAGCGGCTTGGGGTGGATCGCGATGGCCTTGAGAAAGCGATCGACCGGCTGTTCGCCTTCGCGGGGCTTGCCGGCCCCGGCCGCGAAATCGCCGATGTCATTGCCCGCAGTGAAACACCCGCCCGCGCCGGAGATGACGGTGGCGCGGATCGCGCCGTCGTCGATCGCCGCGGTCAGCGCATCGGCCAGCGCCGCATACATGCCCGGCGTCAGGGCGTTTTTCTTGTCAGGACGATTGAGGCGCAGCACCTGCACCGCGCCGTGGCGCTCGATCTGGACGTGTTCGGTCATGCTGGCTGTTCCGTGGCGGGGGCGGCGAAGATCATGCAGGTGGAGGTCGCGGTGGCGAACAGGCGGCCGCGCGCATCACGCAGCTCGGCCTCGGTCGTCGCGACGGTGCGGCCGCGGCTGACGACCTTGCCGGTGCAGGTCAGCTCGCCCGTTTCGGCCGTGGCGGCGCGCAGGAATTTGATCTCGAGCGTCAGGCTGGTGAAGCCCTGCGCCTTGCCCAGCGTCGTGTGTAGCGCGCAGCCGCAGGCGGAATCGAGGATGGTGGCGAAGACGCCGCCATGCATCGTGCCCAGCGGGTTATAGTGAAACTCCTGCGGCGTGACGGCGAAGACCACCTCGCCTTCTTTCACGGATACCGCGCGCATGTCGAGCGTCGCGCCGATGGGCGCGGACGGCCGCCCAGGCGTGAATGCGCCGGACAGGAACTCCAACCCCGTCGAGGTCATCGCGGCGGCGCGCAGCTCGGCCGGGTCGTTCCAGGAATAGGTGCGCGTACGCTCGGCGGCATCTGCCATGAGTGGCCCCAGAAAAGTTCAATGACGAGACTATTTCGATTGGTTCAATAACGCAACCGTAGTAACGTAACGTCATGAAGCGGATTTCCATGCAGGACGTGCCCTGCCCCATCGCCCGCTCGCTCGACATCTTCGGCGAGTGGTGGAGCCTGCTGATCCTGAGAGAGTGTTTCTCGGGCGTGACGCGCTTCGACGACTTCCAGAAGACGCTGGGCGTTTCGAAGAACACGCTGACCGCGCGGCTGAACAAGATGGTCGAACGTGGGGTGCTGAAGCGCGTGCCGGTCAGCCCCGGCGCGCTGCGCGAACACTACAAACTGACCGAGATGGGCAAGGAGCTGCACACGGTCTTTATCGCCCTGCGCCAGTGGGGCGACAAATGGACCTTCGACGAACCGCCGCCGAACGTGGTGGTGGAACGCGCCAATGGCCGCCCGGTGGCCGAGGTGGTGGTGCGTTCTCAGACAGGGCGCGTTTTGAAGCCGCGCGACACGATGCTGGTCAGGCTTGCCTCAGGCGGCGACGCCGCCTGAACGCAGCGCGGCGATCTCGTCCGCCGAACGCCCCAGCTCGCCCAGAATTTCGTCGGTCTGCTCGCCCAGAAGCGGCGCATGGCGGCGCTCGTTAGCCGGCGCATCGTCGAAGCGGGCGGCCGGGCGCGGCAGGCGCAGGCGACCCGCCGCAGGGTGATCGGTCAGCGCGAGCTGGCCGTTGTGGACGACCTGGGGATCGGCCTCGACCTGATCGCGCTTCAGCACGACGGCATGGGGGGCGTCCTCGGCCTCCAGCCGCGCGCGGATTTCTTCGGTCGTAAAGGTCGCGACGGCTTCGGCGAAAGCCGCTTTCAGCGCGCTGGCGTTCGCCATGCGGGCGAACACATCCTTGAAGCGCGGGTCGGCGGCGATGTCTTCGCGCCCGACCGCCCGGCAGAAATCGCCGAACTCGTCGTCGCTGAGCGTGATGGAGGTGATCCAGCCGTCGCGCGTGGGCATGATGCCGTAGAAATCGGCGAAGTCCGGCGACGGCGGCGCGGGATTGTCGAGCAGCGTGTGGTTGTAGAACGCGTCGGGCCACAGAAAGGCGATCGTGGCGTCGAGCATATTGAGCGTGAGGTGCTGCCCCTCGCCGGTGCGGCTGCGCCCGAACAACGCGGCGGTCATGGCCTGCGCCGCAGTCAGCGCGGTGACCTTGTCGCAGGCGATCGACTGGATCAGATGCGGCGCGCCGGTCTCCTTGTCCTTCTGGCTGTCGGCGAAACCCGACATGGCCTGCACGACGGGATCATAGACGCGCCGCGCCGCGTAGGGCCCGTGCTGGCCGAATCCCGACATTGAGACATAGATCAGGCGCGGGTTCAGCGCCCTCAACGTATCGTAATCCAACCCCATGCGCTTGATCGCGCCAGGCCGGAAGTTCTGCACGAAAATGTCGGCGTCCCGCGCGAGCTCCAGCACGATCGCCTTGCCGCGCGGGTCTTTCAGGTTCAGCGCGATGGAGCGCTTGTTGCGGTTGACCGCCGCGAACATCGCGCCGAGGCCCTTGTGGGTCGGCCCCAGCCAGCGGCACATGTCGCCGATGCCCGGCGGCTCCAGCTTCACCACGTCGGCTCCCCAGTCGGCGAG
>CAZBPO010000008.1:22836-24721 GCA_964493795.1 uncultured Flavobacteriaceae bacterium | reverse complement strand
GGCGGTATCGACCAGCCGCAGCAGCAGCTCGAGATCCGCGGCATCGTCCGTGTCGATCCGCACGGATTTCTTGTTGCGGCTCAGGCCGGGGAAGAAGCCGGCGCCCGAGGCGATGAGGAAGCGAGTGCGGTCGCCCTTGCCCGGCGGCTCGACCTTGATCACGTCCGCGCCCTGATCGGCCAGCAGGCCGGTCGCCATCGGGCCGGCGATGACGGCGGACAGATCGAGAATTTTGACGCCCGACAATGGTGCGATCACGGGCGTCTCCTCTCAGCTCTCGGACGGCGCGGCGTTCGCGTCCGGCCAGCCGATCAACCCGAAGGCGATGGCGATGACGATGGCGAGCACGAAGACCGAAAAACACAGCAGGATCAGCCGTCGCGCCGGCTCCGCGCCAGGCAGAAAGTTACGGCCGGTCAGGAAGGCATAGCCGTTCCACACATACCAGGATCGCGGCACCCCAGGCTTTCTGTGGCCCATCATGGCGGCTCCGGCGAAGATCGACAGCATCAAGGTGACGAAGCTCACCCCGCCTGCGATCGCGAAAATTGCTTTGACCATAGCTCCCCTGTCCCGGCCCTTTGGTTAGCAAGGCGCGGGACGCATCCGCAAGATGGATGGCGACCCGTCTAGCCGGTGCGTGCGGCGAGGCGGATGGTCATCAGCGCGTCGGCTTTGGGCGTGACGCGCACGATCTGGGCCGCTTCGTCGTAGGCGGCCTTGCCGGGACCTTCGACCGTGACCTCCGGCCCGCCGGGATAAAGCCTGCGCGGCGCGTAGATTTCCACGTCGCCGATCCCGGTTTCGACGGTCAGCTCGGCCTTGAAGCGGCCCGAGACGGCGTCGAATTTCTGCATGATCGGCCGGCCCGCCCAGACCCGCACGAATGGCCGCGCGAACCCCGCCACGGCGCGGCCGCCGCTGTCGGGATCGTCGTCGCGGGTCGCCTGGTCGGCCGACCAGATCGACAGATCCTCCTGATTCCAGCCGTCGCCGATGGCGAGGTCGTTCCGGTTCGAGGCGGTGTAGTTCCATTGCGTGGAATGCAGCAGAAGCTGGTCCAGCGCGTCGTACATCAGGGTCAGCGCCTGCACATGGCTGGTCCAGGGACCGGCCGAACGGTCGCCCGCCGCCCACGCCTTGTAGGCGGCGCCGTCGTCGAGATCGTAGGGAATGCCGAATTCGCCGATCAGCGCGGGCGCGCCGCCGCCGGGCATCGCTTCGCTCATGGCCCGATAGCGGCCCAGTTGGTTCACATAGGCGTTGCGGATGGCGTCGGCCCCTTCCAGCGTCTTGCCGCTGAACGGGTTGAACGCGACCGGGAACATGAAGGTCTTGGTGGTCAGCGTGACCACGTCATACCAGTGAGAGGCGTTGACCGTGTCGGGCGGCATGCCCGGCGGGAAGGTGCCGCCTGTGAAGGTCTTGAACGGGTCCATCTCGGCGAAGACCAGCCAGTCCTTGCGGACCGCGCGGATGGTCTCGGCGACACGGTTGAAGAACGGCACCATGAAATCGGCCTCGGGATCGATCGCCCGGACGCCGTCTTTCTGGAAATAGTCCTCCTTCGGGCCGTTCTCATACGCCGCCGCGAAGGGATCGCGCGCGCCGTCGCGCCAGATGCGTACGCCATCGGGATTGGCGACCTGCTCGCCCGTCACCGTCATCTTCATCGCGGCGGCATCGAAGCCGACGACAGGAACACGGCGCGTTTCGCCCTGCGCGGCCATCAGGCCGTCGAGCGGCGACCAGGCCGCGCCGGGCCGCACATGCTGGGGATGGGCGGGCGTGCGCTCGACATGCTGGCGTGAGAGTTCCTGTCCGATCCACCCCAGGCTCGGCTCGTTCAGCGCCAGGCTCGCCACCTCGATGCCGGCGGCGTCCA
>CAZBPO010000008.1:20384-22826 GCA_964493795.1 uncultured Flavobacteriaceae bacterium | reverse complement strand
GTGATCCATGTCGGCCAGGCGCTCGGCGACGGCGCGCATCGCGCCCAGATATTTGCCCTGCAGCCAGGTCTGCGCGCTCTCGCCCTCGATCCGGAAATCCGGCGCGAAGGCGTCGCCGGCGAAGAACAGCGTCCACATGATCGCATTGGCCGGCAGGCGGTAATTCTGCGACCAGGTCATCTGCGGATAGGAATCCTGACGCCCGCCCTTCGCAGAATCGTATTTGTGCTGCATCACATGCGCCGCATCGGCGGCATGGAAGGTCGTGAAATCCAGACCCACCGCCTCGAAGGTCCAGCCCGGCGCGCCGTCGCCGCCCGACATGCGACTCCAGGCGTCCTGATGGAAATCGACGAAGACGTAAAAGCCGTATTCGCCGGCCAGACGGGTGATCTCGGTCAGATAGTCGAGATAGGCCTGATCGTAGATGCCCGGCCCCTCGTGCTCGACCGCTTCCCACGTGGTCAGCAGCCGCAGGCAGTTGAAGCCCCAATGGGCCAGCCGGCCGAAATGGGCAGGCGCCTCGTCGAGCGGGAACGGACGGCCGACGAAGCTGACCGTGCGATGATCGGCGAAATCGGTCGGCAGATGCGTGCGCTGGTCGGGCGCAAAGGGAATTTTCGTGTCGCCACCCAGATTGACCCCGCGCATCAGAACGCGGCGGCCCGAAGGCTCGCGGAACCAGAGACCGTCAATGGCAAGGCGTGGCAGCGTCATGGCGTGTCCTCCGTCTGTCGTTTACGGCGGACGTCTTGCGCGCCCTTCTGTCCTCGATGGAACCCTACAAGGCCGGGCGGCCGGGCGAAACCCGCGCCGTCAGTTCCGCTGGAATACGAACGTGCCGCCGGTCGTATCGGCCAGACAGCGCGCGAGGCCCCGAAGCGCGTTTTCCCACAAGGTCGACGCCGCGAAGGCTTCCAGCCGGCGCGACGGGTCCTCGCCCTTCTTGTAGGAATAGGAAATGTCTTCGGCCGACGCGGCGTCGACGGCGCAGGTCGCAACCAGCTTTGCGCCGGCGCGCACGAACACGAACGCCTCCACGCGGGCCGTTCCGCCCTCGAACGTCTTTTCATCGACCGCGCGCGGGGGATCGTAGCCGACGGTGCGATAGAGGACGATGACCGGGGTCGCCAGCGCGGCCTGAAACTGTTCGGCGAACCCCTCTGCGGTCTCGTCGAGCGCGCTCGCCGCCATCGGGTTTTTCGGCCCCGCCCAAGCCAGCGCGTTGGCCAGCTCCGATGCGATCAGCAGATCGAAGGCCGGCTTCTCGTCGGCCAGCGCCTCGACCGGCAGAATGGCGGTGTTGAAAGCACCGTTGGCCAGATCATAGACGGGAACCGGCGTCGGATCGGCCAGCTTCCCGGTGACGGCCGAGCCGGGTTCGGGCAGGCCGGCCGCCATTGCCGCCAGCTCGGCGCGCACCGGTTCGAACTGCGGCGCATACTTCGCGATGACCTCGCGATTGCTCTCGCCACAGGCGGCCAGAGCGAGCGGCGCCAGAACCAGCACGGCGAAACGGCGAAAACGAATACGCATGGCATCCTCACGACAGGCGGTTTTCGGACTTTACGTGAAGCGCGTGCCGGCGGTCTTGCGACCCAATGCCGCCTATCGGTGCTCGGAACCGGGCGCGCCGCTGCGCCAGATGAGGCCGATGAACAGCGCCTTGGCCGGCCTCAGCGCCGCCAGAACCATGATCAGCGCAAGAGACAGCCAGACGACACTGGACAGCCATTGCGGCCAGTCGACATAGGGTTCGACGGCCAGGATCATGCCGACCAGAACATGGCCGACCACCAGGATGGTCAGCCAAGCCGGGCCGTCATCGGCCCGGATGTGGCCCAGCGGCTCGGCGCAGACGGCGCAGGCTTCGACCGGCATGATATAGCCCCGGAAAAGAGCGCCTTCGCCGCAATTGGGGCAGCGGCAAAGCGCCGCCCGCAGAAAGAGCCGTGAAGTATCGGGCCGGGATGTCTGGCTGGTCATTCGCAACGTGTCTCGCGCCGGGTTCGCGATCCGTCGCGCTGGCATGACGACGGGCCGGATGAAGCATCCGGCCCGTCATACGATCGAAGCGTCTTCGATGCGACACGAAACGACACGCGGCGCGGGCTCTCTTCGAGGCCCAGCGCCGGCCGTCGTATCAGAACTTCAGCCTCAGCTGCGCGCCGATGGTGCGCGGCGGGTCGACCTGGAAGACATAGGCGCCGGCGATGAGCGGCACGTTGAAGCCGAAGCTGGCCGTCATTTCGTCGGTCAGGTTCTTGCCGACCAGCGCAAACTCCCAGTTTCCGTCGATCTGTCCGACGCCCAGGCGGACGTCCAGCTTGGTCATCCCGTCCATGACGCGGTTCGGATCGCCGTCGGGGCCGACTTCCTGCTTGGAACGAAAGGCCACCGTCGTCTCGATGAAACCGGAGAGCCACTCGTTCAGCACGGTCT
>CAZBPO010000008.1:11607-20374 GCA_964493795.1 uncultured Flavobacteriaceae bacterium | reverse complement strand
GTCTCGTAGTTGAGACGGAACGCGCCCGACCATTTGGGCGAGTACGGCAGGACGTGACCGCCGAGGTTCTGCTGGTTGGCCACGCAGCCCGTGCCCACCGTCGCCTGGTTCGCATAGCACTGTGCGCCGGGGAAGTTCTCGTACTTCGCGTCGAGATAGGTGAGATCGAGCCCGACGGTGAAGCCTTCGGCCAGCAGAGCCTCGGCCTGAATCTCGACGCCGCGACTGCGCGCCTCGGCGGCGTTGCCGACCGTGAAGCCGGTGCCGTTGAACGAGCTGACCTGAAGATTTTCGAAGCGGGTGTCGAACAGGTTGATGTTCAACCGGGCGCGGCGATCCCACAGCGTCATCTTCACGCCCAGCTCCACCGATTCCGCCTTCTCGGGCGCATAGTGAAAGGTCGCAGGATTGAAGCGGCCGGCGCTGAGGTCGAACCCGCCCGACTTGAAGCCGGTGCGATAGGTCAGGTACGCGAGCCCGCCGTCGAAGATGTCGTACTCGATGGTCGCTGTGGGCGTGACGTAGCTGTCGCCGGATTCCGCGCTCTCGTCGAAATTGACTTGGCCGAACACCGACCCGGCGACCGACAGCTGGGTCGCAGTGGGCGCCTGGTCGCACGAGTCGATGCCGGCGATCTGCCGGCGCATGTCGATCTCGCGCTTGGCGTCCTGATAACGCGCGCCGCCGGTGATCCGGAAGCGATCGGTGACCGACCATGTCGCCTGGCCGAAGACGCCCCAGTTGGTTTCGTCGCGCTCGCTGCTGGAGCAGCTGCGCAGCGCGACATTCGTGCCGATGATGCCCAGATTGTAGAGGCTGGCCGAAACCGGAACGTCGATATCGTTCGACTGATAATAGACGCCCGCGATGTATTTGATCGGCCCCTGGCCGTTCGACTCGATCCGGAACTCCTGGCTGAACTGGCGGATGTCCTGCGCCAGATAGGTCTCGATGATCTGGATGTTCGAGGCGTCGGAGTCGATATGCTCGCCCCAGTCGGCGTCGACGAAGCCGGTCACGGATTTCAGCGAGAACGCCCCGAAATCATAGGAAGCGTTCAACGTCGCCACCATCGCCTGGTCGCGATAGTCCTCAAGGCTGGGCGAGCCGAGGCGCCCGGCCGAGCGATATTTGTCGATCGTGAACTCGGCGGACGGATCGCGCGCCAGCGCCTGATCGCGGAACGTCACGACGCGCGCGAAACGCGTGTCGAGCAGGCCGATCTGCTGGCTGCGCCCGTTGCCGTGCGTGTAGGACGCCTGAAGCGTGGCGAGCGCCTCGAAACGCGTGTCGCCCTGGGGTTGATAGAGCAGGCTGACGCGGCCCGCATAACGCTCCTGCCGGGGCTGGTCGCGATCCATGTAGGTATTGACGAAACCGCCCTCGCCCGCCGAGCCGGAGAACGCGACGCGCACCGCAAGGCTGTCGGAGACGGGCGCGGTCGCGTACCCGTCGACCACGATTTCCTGGCCGCCGTCGAACTGCCACGTCGAGGTCAGGCCATAGGCCGGCTCGAAGCGCGGACGCGCCGACGCGATGTTCAGCGCGCCGGCGATGGTGCTCTTGCCGAACAGCGTGCTCTGGGGGCCTTTCAGCACCTCGACGCGCTCCACATCAAGGAACGCCAGGCGCGACAGACGCGCGATGCCGAAATAGATGCCGTCGAGATAGATGCCGGTCGACTGCTCGAAGCCCTGATTGGAGCCCGAGCCGATGCCGCGGATGAAGATCTGCTCCGAAAGCCCGCCGCTGCTGACCTGAAGCGTCGGGACCAGCTTGGCCAGGCCTTCAAGGCCGGCGATGGACTGTTCGGCGATCCGCTCGCCGGTCACGGCCTGGATGGCGATGGGAACGCGCTGGGCCGTCTCCTGACGTTTCTGCGCCGTGACGACGATGTCCTCCAGCCCTTCGGAAACCGATTCCACTTCCTGTCCATGCGCGACGCCGAGGCAGGCCAGCGCCACCGCCAGCGTGCTCACGCCGCGCAGGAAGCGCGATTTGATTCCATTATCACGATTGTATGATCCAGGACCGAAGACATGAGAAAACACGTCGCGATCGGCCGCATGGCGGCTGTACATCGTAGTCATTTGGCCTCCCCAACGCCTTGATTAGCTCAAGGACAACCGCCCGTTCGGGTCGGTGTTATCTATTATCAGGAATATATTGTCGGCAGATGCAATCGCTGTCAATCTGCCTCCAAATACATAAAGGGGAGGAGAAATGAGCAGCCAAATCGCCGGCGATCCGGCGGCGCCTGTACGCGCCGGCAGATCGCCTTATGTCGCGCTTTTCGCGCTGACGCTGGTGTTCATCCTGGCGAATATCGACCGCAATATTCTTGCGATCCTGCTGGAGGATGTGCGCGCCGAATTCCAGCTAAAGGACTGGCAGCTTGGCGTGCTTTCGGGCCTCGCCTTCTCGCTGATCTACGGCATAGGCGGGCTGTTCGTCTCGTTCTTGGCCGATCGCGGCGGCCGTTCGATCATCGTCGCCGTTTCGCTGGGCGTGTGGAGCGTCATGACGATGCTCTGCGGCGCGGCGACATCGTTCTTCACGCTGGCGCTCGCGCGGGCAGGCGTGGGCCTGGGCGAATCTGGATGCAGCCCGCCGGCGCACTCGCTGATCGCGGAACTGTTCAAGCCGGAGCGCCGGGCGTTCGCGATGGGCATCTACGCCGCCGGCGCGTCGGTAGGGCTGACGCTCTCCTATATCGTGGGCGGCTGGCTGGGCGAGACCTATGGCTGGCGGATGACGTTCGTCATCGTCGGCGTGGTCGGGATTCCGCTGGCCCTCGCCGTGCCGTTCCTCATTCCCGAACCGCGCCGCCGCGCCGATCGCGAGCCGCCCAAGCACGGATTGAAGGCCGCCCTCGCCATCACCGCCGGCGAGGTTTGGCGCACGCGCAGCCTGCGCCATCTCTATATCGCCGCGTCTCTGGCGGCCGGCGTCTCGGCGGCCAGCATCATGTTCATCCCGGCCTTCCTGATGCGCACGCACGGCTTGTCGCAGACCGAAACGGGCCTGACGCTGGGCCTGTTCACCGGCATCATCGGGTCGGCGGGCATCATCATGGGCGGCTGGATGACCGACCGTCTGGCGCATCGCGACGAAAGATGGCGGCTCTGGCTGCCGGGCCTCGCCAAGGTGCTTCCGCTGCCCTTCCTGGCGGCGTTCTTCCTGATCGACGACATCACCATTGCGCTGGTCGCCTACGCCATTCCGGCCTTCCTGTCGGGCATGTGGCTTGGCCCCACCTACGCCATGGTGCAAACGCTGGTCGCGCCTGACAGGCGGGCGATGGCGGCGGCGTTCCTGCTGCTGATCTACAACCTGCTCGGCTTCAGCCTCGGGCCGGTGCTGATCGGCGCGCTCAGCGACATATTGCGCGAGACGACGGGGGCCGATTCCTTGAGGCTGGCGCTCCTGTGCCTCACGCCGTTCTCGATCTGGACCGGCATCCACTACTGGCTGGCGGCGCGGCATCTTGGCTCCGTGCCCGGCGGCGCGCTCGCCAGGCATTGATGGAATCGGCCTGATCCGGCATGGATCGCAGGCGGGTTAACAACGCCCGCCTGCGGATGTAACGATGAGCCAGCCAGCGAGCCGCCCCTCAAAGCGCGCCGCCACAAAAAAGACGAACGCCAGAACGGCACAGATCAAGCCGAAGGCGAAGCGGAACGAAAAGGTCGCCCAGCGCCTGGCGCGCGACATCGTGCGGGCGATCTATGACGCCGGCATGTCGGCGGGCGACAAATATTATTCCGAGGCCGAGGCGCTGGAGAAACACAGCGTCGCGCGCGGCACGCTGCGCGAGGCTTTGCGCTATCTCCAGATCCAGGGCGTGATCGATATCAAGCCTGGCCCGCGCGGCGGCCATTTCGTGGCGCAGCCGACCTGGCAGCATCTCGCCTCCACGCTGGCCCTGCTGCTTCAGTTCGCCAAGGCCTCGACCGCCGACATCATCGAGGCGCGCGCGGCGGTCGAGCCGGGCATGGCCTCGCTGGCGGCGAGCAAGGCGACGAAGAAGGATCTTCGCCTCATCGACGCCGCGCTGGCGGACATGGAGGCCCATGTCGGCGATTACGACGCCTATTACCGCGCCTATATGGCGTTTTGGAACCATCTGGCGGCGGCCACCCAGAACCCTGTCTTTGTCTTCCTTTCGCCCGCCATGCGGCGCATCACGCGAGCCGCCGGCGTCGTGCCGAACGAGATGCGCCGCGGGGTCGTGACGGTGCGGGCGCGGGCCGTGCGCGACGCGATCGCGGCGCACGACCCCGCCCTCGCCTATCAGCGCATGGTCGAGATCGAGGAAAGCTATCGCCGGTCGTTCAGCACCGAGTATCCGACCCAGTCGAAACGCGTCGTCTCATGGTCGGACGTCGCCGAAGACCTCGACGACTAACGCCGCCCCTCCAGATAGTCGTCGAGGCTCTTGTAGAAGTGTCGCAGGCGGCGCTCCTGCGTGTTGAACAACATGCCCTTGAACGATTCCGAATAGACGCCGGCCTGCACCCAGGGAACGTTGGCCGCGTCCTGGTTATAGACCTCGTTCTGGAACCTGAACTCGCGGCCTGCGCCATAGGTGGTCGGCGGGCGCGCGGGCCGCTCCTCGTTCGGGCCGACCCGCTCGAAACGTTGCAGCCAGAACGTCATTTTGGCCGGGTCGGTCGGGTGCGGCATATAGCGGAACACCGAGAACCGCTCGGCGAACATGTTCAGCGTGATGTTCGGGAAGACGAAGAAGTGGTGATCGTCGGTCATCTGGTCGTCGCTCAACGCCGAGACGTCGCATCCCCGCTCCGTCAGGACCCTGCGGCGGCCTTTCTGAATCTCAAGGCGCATCTCCTCCAGACGCCCTTCGAACTGGTCGGCGTCGACGCCCCCCCCCGCCGCCATCGCCTTCAGCATGGGATGGGCGCGGACACGATCTTCTTCCGGCAGGCGGTGACAGGGCGCGCCAATCTTGTAGAGGCCGCGATTGTGCAGATCGTACAGATCCATCGGCATATCCTCGCTGTCCTCGAGGAAGTGCTGAAGCTGCGGATGCGTGACCGGGCCGTGATAACCCTCCTGGAACGCGTCGGCGCCGATCTTCCAGTTGCAGTCCCACTCGACCATCAGGTCCTCGACGAGAGCGTGCTCCTCCAGCCTGTAGGCCTCGAGCTGCGGCGCGACCACGCCGAGGAATTCGGCCAGCGGTTCGGCGTCAGGATTGCGGTTGATCCACACGAACCCGCCCCACACCTCGCACCGGATGCCCGGCAGGACGAGTTCGTCGTCCGTCGCATAGCCCTCGAAGCAGCTGCGATCGGGGATGTCGCGCACCGTGCCGTCGAGATTCCAGTCGAAGCCATGGAAGCGGCAAAAAAGCGATTTCACGTTGCGCGGACGGGTGACGATCTGCCGGCCGCGATGGCGGCAGACGTTATAGAAAGCGCGAATCTCGCCATCGGGTCCGTGCACGATCACCAGCGGCTCGCGGCCCACGGCGAACGGAAACGCGTCTCCGGGCCGCGCCACGTCGGATAGCGGACACGCCAGCAGCCATGACCGCGCGAACACGGTCGCAAGCTCGCGGTCCAGCTCCTGCGTACTGGTGAATCGGTGCGGCGCGATCCGGTCGTTCCCCAGATCATCGTTATGTCGCGTCGCCTCAGTCGCCTTCATCGTCGCCTCCCACGGCTATTTGCATAATCTCTTATCATGATTTAGGACGAGTGCAAAATATCGGGAGGCTGCGCATGAAAGTCGAAGCAACGACTGCGCTCGTGACGGGCGCCGGGTCAGGCATCGGAAGGGCATTGGCCGAGCGGCTGGCCGGCGCGGGCGCGCAGCGGCTCATTCTGCTCGACATCGACGAGGCAGGCCTCGCCGAGACCGCCGCGCGCTGCGACGTCGAAACGCAGACCTTCCTGGCCGACGTCACCGACGCAGATGCGCTCTCGCGTCTGTTCGACGGCTTCGCCAGCAGCGGCGTCGAACCCGATTTCGTCTTCAACAATGTCGGCATCCCCGCCGGCACGCCATCATGGCCCGACACGCCGCTGACGCGGATCAAGGCGATCCTCGACACCAATCTTCTGGGGCTCGCCTACACCATCCGGCTCGCGCTGCCTCTGATGCGGCGGAAAGGGGGCGCGATCCTGAACACAGGCTCGACCAGCGGGCTGCGGCCCTATCTGTCGGGCGCTGTCTATGCCGCGTCGAAAGCCGGGGTGATCATGCTGACACAAAGCTGCAAGGACCTCGCGGCCTCGCATGGCGTGCGCGTCAACGCGATCTGCCCCGGCATGGTGATGACGCCGTTCCTGCAAAAGACCGGCCTCAGCGGTCAGGTCGCCGACTGGCTGACCGAGCGGGTGAAGTCAGGCGTCGTCCTGACGGCCGAACAGGTGGCTGACGCGGCCATCGCGCTCGCCTGCGACGAAACCGCAGCCGGCGAGTATCGCGTCATCGAGGCGGCCGCGGCTGCGGCGTCGTAATCCATGATCATTAATTAAGGCACCGACATGAGCGACGCCGACGTCTTCAATCCCTATGCCGGACAGCGAACCGAGCCCGGCCCCGTCAATGCGCCGGTCTATCCGGCCAGCTTCGACTACGACCTGACCTCGCTTGACGTCTATCGCGACGGCGTTCCCTACGCGGTGCTGAACGCGATGCGCCGGACGGCCCCGGTGTGGTGGCACGCCGAGGACTCGCCGAACGAGCCGGGCTTCTGGATGCTCAGCAAGCACGCCGACATCTCGCGGGTCTCAAAGGATCCCGAGACGTTCTCCTCGGCGATCGGCGCGGGCGCGGCGGTTTCGTTCGAACGCCATATGTCGAACCCGACGGCCGAGCGCATGGCGATCTATCGCGCCACGATGGTGCACATGGACCCGCCCGAGCATCGCGACTACCGCATGCTGATCATGCCGCATCTGATGGGCAAGGGCGCGGCCAGGCTGGAGACCCTGGTGCGCGAACAGGTGGCGGCGCAGATCGCGCATGTCGCCTCGCTGCGCGGGCCTTTCGACCTCGTTTCGTCCTATTCCGCGATCATCCCTGCGACGACGTTGTGCCAGCTTCTGGGCGTGCCGCCCGAGGACAAGGCACAGGTGATCGAATGGGGCGACACGCTGGCCGGCCTGGGCGATCCGCAATACGCCGAGGCGGCCGCGACGATCCACGGCCAGGTCTATGGCTACGGTTGGCGGTTGCTCGAGGCGAAGCGCGCGAACCCGTCCGACGACCTGCTCAGCGCCGCCATCCGCGCCTATGAGGCGTCGGGCACCAAGCTGCGGCCGGGCTCGATGGAAGGCCTCTTCAGCCTGATGATCATCGCCGGCCACCGCACCACCCGCAACACGATCACCGCCGGGCTTCTGGAGCTCTACAAGCGGCCCGACCAGCTTGCGCTTCTGCGGGCCGACCCCTCGCTGATCGGCAACGCGGTGGAGGAGATCCTGCGCTGGACCACGGTGGTGCCCACCTTCCGCCGCACCGCCACGCGCGATGTCGAGATCGGCGGCCAGCAGATCGCCAAGGGCGAGAAGGTGGTGCTGTCCTATGCCGCCGCGAATTTCGACGAGGAGGTGTTCGAGGACGCCGAGCGCTTCGACGTCACGCGCGCCAACGCCAAACAGCATTTGTCGTTCGGCATCGGCGAGCATTTCTGCGCCGGCAACATGCTGGCCCGGCTCCAGCTGAAGATCGCGATCCAGAGCTTCGTCGAGAACTTCCCGGCGATGACCAGCGAAAAGCCGGTATATCTCCGCGCGAACCAGGCCGCTTCGATCAAAAGTGTCGCGGTCGAAATTTCGCCCGCCTGACGCGCACCACAGACACCAGGACACGCCATGAGCACGGAAACCGACGCCTATATCCTCAGCCAGACCATGCTTCGCGTCCGCGACCCCGAGGCCTCGCTGGCCTTCTATCGCGACGTTCTGGGCATGACGCTGCTGCGCCGTTTCGATTTCCCGGAAGCGAAGTTCTCGCTCTACTTCCTCGCCTATCTGCGGCCCGAGGACGGCCCCATTCCCGAGGATCCGGCTGAGGCCGCCGCCTTCACATTCCGCCAGAAAGCGGCGCTGGAGTTGACCCATAACTGGGGCACCGAAACCGACAAGGACTTCGCCGGCTATCACAACGGCAACGCCGAGCCGCGCGGCTTCGGCCATATCGGCATCACCGTGCCCGACGTCTATGCGGCGGCGGAACGCTTCGAGCGGCTGGGCGTCACCTTCGTCAAGCGCCCCGACGACGGCCGGATGAAAGGCCTCGCCTTCATCCAGGACCCCGACGGCTACTGGATCGAGATCCTCTCGGCCGAGGGCCTGTCGAAGATCGTGACGGGCTGACGCGGCCATAGGCGCGGCGCGCGGGATCGGCCGATCCAGACGCGCCCGCTTACGCGTGGGTTAAGCGGCGCTGTTTTGCATGGCGCATGCGCGCTAAAGGATGCTCCATCGAACGCATCCGGCCCGAAGACCGTCAAAGCCCATGAGCGAAGATCAATCCGTCCATCCCTTCTGGTTCATCCCGGCGCATGGCGACAGCCGGTGGCTCGGCTCGACCGAAGGCGCGCGCCCAACCGAGTTCGGCTATCTGCTGCAGGTCGCGCAGGCGGCCGATCGCCTCGGCTTCGAGGGCGTGCTGATCCCCACCGGCAAGACCTGCGAGGATTCGTGGATTCTGGCGGCCGGCCTCGCTCCCCAGACCCAGCGCCTGAAATTCCTCGTCGCCATACGCCCCGGTACCGCCACGCCCGCCTATT
>CAZBPO010000008.1:0-11597 GCA_964493795.1 uncultured Flavobacteriaceae bacterium | reverse complement strand
GCCGCCCGGCAGGCCGCGACGCTCGACCGGGTCAGCGGCGGGCGCGTGCTGATCAACGTCGTGGCGGGCGGCGACACGGCCGAAGCGGTCGCGGACGGCGTCTTCCTCGATCATGCCCAGCGCTACGCGCAGACCGACGAGTTCCTGACCATCTGGCGCGGTCTGATGAACGGCGAGCGTGTCAGCTTCAAAGGCGAACATATCGCCGTCGAGAAGGCAGAACTTCTGTTTCCGCCGGTTCAGGCGGGCGGTCCGCCGCTCTATCTCGGCGGGTCGTCCGACGCGGCCATCGACGTCACCGGGCGGCATATCGACTGGTATCTGACCTGGGGCGAGCCGCCGGCCGCCGTCGCCGAAAAGGTCGCTGCGGTCCGCCGCGCGGCCGAGGCGGCCGGACGCGACGTGCGGTTCGGCATCCGCTTCCACATCATCGTGCGCGAGACGGAAGAGGCCGCCTGGGCCGAAGCCGAACGGCTGATCAGCCGGCTCAGCGACAACGCCATCGCCAGGGCGCAGGCCAACCTCGCCAAAAGCCAGTCCGTCGGCCAGTCGCGCATGCTGGCGCTGCATGGCGGCCAGCGCGACAAGCTGGTCGTCTATCCAAATGTCTGGGCGGGCGTCGGCCTCGTCCGCGGCGGCGCCGGCACGGCGCTGGTGGGCTCGGCCGAGAACGTCGCCGCGCGCATCCGCGAGTATCGCGCGGCGGGGATCGAGACCTTCGTGCTCTCGGGCTATCCGCATCTTGAGGAAAGCTACCGGGTGGCCGAGCTGCTGTTCCCGCTGCTCGACATCGCCGACGCCCGGCAGGCCCCGCGCGCGTTCAAGCCGGGACGGGCGGGCGAATCCGGCGCGCATTTCGCGAACGTCAACGACGCGACGGCGGCGACCGGCCCGTCCTGATCCCGCGCCGCAATCCGTCTTCGCTTAATCGTGTCATCACCCGGCGGCGCGCGCCGACTCTTGTGCGCGCCGCCTTTCGCGCGCCTAAATAAGCGCAAGAACGGCAACCAGTCCGTCGAACGGGAATGACCTACGCCCTCAGCCTGCTCGACAAGAGCCTCATTCAGCGCGGCGAGCCCGCCTCGGCGGCGCTCGCGCGCACGGCCGCGTTCGCCGCGCGGGCCGAACAGCTCGGCTATCACCGCTTCTGGCTCGCCGAGCACCACGGCTTCCGCACTCACGCCAGTTCGGCGCCCGAGATCCTCATCGCCTATATCCTGGCGCGCACGTCACGCATCCGGGTCGGCGCGGGCGGCGTGATGCTTCAGCACTACAGCCCCTATAAGGTGGCGGAAACCTTCAACCTGCTGGCGGGGCTTGCGCCCGGCCGCGTCGATCTCGGCGTCGGCAAGGCGCCCGGCGGGTTTCCGCTGTCCACCCGCGCATTGCAGGTCGAAGCCGGGCCGGACAGGCGGCTCGACTTCGCCGACAAGGTGACGGCGCTCGACGATTTCATCCGCGGCGACGCCGACGCGATCGCCATGCCGATGCCCGCCCAGCCTCCTGAGCGCTTTCTGCTCGGCGGCAGCGTGGAAAGCGCGGTCCTGGCGGCCGAGCGCGGCTGGCGTTTCGTCTTCGCGGGCCAGTTCAACGGCGATGCCGCGTTGATCGAACGCAGCTTCGAGGCCTATGCGCGCCTCAGCGACGCGCCGCCCATGCTCACGGTCTCGGCCTTCGTCGCCACGGCGCAGGAGGCCGCCGAGCGCAAGCTTGCGGGCCTGCGCATCATCAAGCTGCATCTCCCCGGCGGGCAAAGCGTCAATCTGGGAACGCCCGAGCAGGCGGCGGAGTATGCGCGCCAGGCTGGCGTGACAGACTACCGGATCGAAGAGACCGCCCCGAGCGCGCTCGCCGGAACGCCGGGCTTCGTGAAAGCCGAGCTCGATCGGCTCCACCGGCGCTTCGGCATCGGCGAGTTCATCATCGACATTCCGGTCGCATCGGAAGTCGAACGCTTCGCCGCGATCGAACTTCTCGCCCACGAGACATCCGGCGCGGCGGCCGCCGCATCCTAGGAACCAGAACCGTGACCAGGCGCCCCATCACTTTCGGCATCATGTTGCAGGGCGCAGGCGCGCACATGAATTCCTGGCGCCACCCCAGCGGCCCGGCGGACGCCAGTGTGAACTTCGACTTCTTCGTGCGGACGGCCCGCAAGGCGGAAGAGAACGGCATCGCCTTCGCCTTCATCGCCGACGGGTTGTTCATCAACGAAAAGTCGGTGCCGCACTTCCTCAACCGCTTCGAGCCCGTCACCATCCTGTCGGCGCTGGCTGCGGCCACGACCAGGCTCGGGCTCGTCGGCACCATATCGACGTCCTACAGCGAACCGTTCACCATCGCCCGCCAGCTCGCCTCGCTCGACCTCATCAGCGGCGGGCGCGCCGGATGGAACGCCGTCACATCGCCGCTGGAAGGTTCCGGCCGCAATTACGGCAAGGACCACCCTGAACATGCGCTGCGCTACGAGATCGCGGCGGAATATCTCGATGTCGTCAAAGGCCTGTGGGACTCATGGGACGATGATGCCTTCATCCGCGATCGCCCGTCGGGCGTCTTCTTCGACCCCGCGCGGCTGCATCGGTTGAACCATCAGGGACGGTTCTTCTCGGTCGAAGGCCCGCTCAACGCCGGGCGCTCGGCGCAGGGCCAACCGGTCGTCTTTCAGGCCGGCGCATCGGACGACGGCATCGCGCTGGCCGGGCGGCATGCCGACGGCGTGTTCTCCAACACGGCCCGCATCGACGACGCCCAGACGCTCTACGCGCGGCTCAAGGCGGCGGCCGTCGCGCAGGGCCGCCGGGCCGACGAACTCAAGGTCTTTCCCGGCGTCGCGCCTATCGTCGGCGCGACCGAGGACGAAGCGGAAGAAAAGTATCGCGCGATCCGCGATCTGGTGAACATCGACCAGGCGCTCGCCTATCTCGGCCGCTTCTTCGATCATCACGATTTCACGCGCTATCCGCTCGATGCGCCGTTTCCCGATCTTGGGTCGGTCGGCGAGAACGCCTTCCGGTCCACCACCGACCGCATCAAGAAGACGGCGCGCGAAAAGAACCAGACCCTGCGCGAGGTCGCGCTCAACGTCACCACGCCGCGTTCGCATTTCATCGGCACGGCGCAGAGCGTCGCCGACGCGCTGATCCGCTGGATCGAGGCCGACGCGGCCGACGGCTTCATTCTCGGCTTCCCGGTGATCGCCGAAGGCCTCGACGATTTCGTTCGTCACGTCGTGCCGGTGCTCGAGGAACGCGGCGTCTATCGGCGTACGCTTCAGGGCACGACGTTGCGCGATCATCTGGGCCTGCCCTTCCGCGAGAGCCGGCATGCCGCCGTCGAGCGGGCGGCGGAGTGATCCGGTTCAAGGTGCGGATGTGACAGACCGGCTGATCTATACCTCAATGGACGACCCGCGCGCCCAGCCTCTGATCGAGGCGCTTTCGGCCGACTATGTGCGGCTCTACGCCGAGGACTACGGCGAGGAGGCGACCGGCGAGATGACGCGCTATCCGGCCGAACGCTTCGCGCCGCCGCAGGGCGCGTTCCTGCTGCTGCAGCGAGACGGCGTGACGATCGGCGGCGGCGCGTTCAAGTCGTATGGCGCCGACACCGCCGAGTTCAAACGGATCTGGGTGCATGACGATTTCCGCCGCCAGGGCCTGGCGCGGAAAATTCTCGTCGAGCTCGAGGCGCAGGCCGCGCGGCAGGGATACCGGCGTGTCTATCTCACCACGGGCTTCCGCCAGCCCGCCGCCACCGCGCTCTATCTCGCGTCCGGCTATACGCCGCTCTACGACCTCGCCGCCGATCCGGCCGAGATCGTCTCGCTGCCCTTCGAAAAAGCGTTGACGCCGGCCTGAAGCAAAAAGCGGGCGGCTCTCGTCGGAGAGCCGCCCGTTTTGCATGTCGAAGCCGGCGCCGCCGACACGCCGTCAGGCGCGCCGGCCGGTTCCGATCCTCAGTAGGACAGATTCACGCGCACGCCCCAGGTCCGCGGCGGGTGGACCGACGCGGTGCGGCGGGCCGAGCCGTTGAAGCCGTTACGCGTCTCTTCGAAATACTCGTTGAAGATGTTGCGGCCCCACAGCGTGACGCGCCAGTTCGCGTCGACCGGGCCGAAGCCGATGCTGGCATTGGCCAGCCAGTAGCCCGGAATGACGGAGGTGGTGGTCACAGAGTAGAGATCGCTGCGGTACGAGTAGTTCGTCTCGGCCCGGATGGCGACGTTGCCGATCGTCCAGTCATAGGACAGCGCGCCGCCATAGTTCCAGCGCGGGAAGCCCAGACGCTCGCCCGAACGGTCGTTCGAGATGATGACCGTCCAGGGGCCGTTGACCGGGTTGGCGGCGTCGGTCGCCGTGCCGTCGATCGCGAAATACTCGTCATACGCGCCGACCTTGTACGAGACCCACTGGCTGAGATTCAGGCCGTCGGCGATCTGCCAGGCCAGCTCCAGTTCGCCGCCATAGATATGCGACTCCGGCACGTTCGTGATCTGGCCCAGACGGCCGACGGCCGTATCGTAGAGCAGACCCTGAACCTGCTGATCCTTATAGTCGTAGTAGAACGCCGATGCGTTGAGGCGCAGGCGGCGGTTGAAGAACTCCGACTTCACGCCCGCCTCGTAGGCCCAAACGACCTCGGGCTTGAACGGCAGCGCCTCGGGGCGCGTGGCGTTATAGGTCGTGAAGCCGCCCGACTTCACGCCGCGCGCGATATTCGCATACAGCAGCACGTCCGGCGCGGCCTTGTACTCGATGCCGATCTTGCCGGAGAGTTCGGAGAGGTCGGTCTCCTTGGAATAGGCGCCGGTGTTGACCGTGCCGGCGGTGTTGGTGGTGCCGGGGCTGCTGATCGAGCGTTCCTCGTACTCATAGCGCAGGCCGCCCACGATGCTGAACGTGTCGCTGACGGCGTATGACCCGTGCGCGAACACGCCGATGGCCTCAACCTCCTGCGCATAGGGCGAGTTCAGGATGCCCGGAATGCCGCGGAACTGGGTGTGGAAGCCGCCATCGTTCGACTCGTTGGCGTAATACACGCCGGCCAGCCACTCGAGCGGGCCGTCGCTCTGCGACGTCAGGCGGAACTCCTGCGTGAAGACCGAAATCTCGTTGTAGAAGAAGACGTCGGACTCGTAATAGCGCGTGCCGTCCCAGTCGTTGTACTCGCGCCGGTCGAAATTCTGATAGGCCGTCACGCTCGTCAGCAGCACCGAGCCGAGATCGAAATTGAGGCGGCTGCTGACGTCGAATCCTTCATTGTCGCGGAAGGGCTTGGCGTCCAGCCCGACGCCGGCGATCGCCGCCAGTTCAGGCGAGATGCGCCAGCCGGTGATCCGCCAGGCCGTGTCCGCCGGGATCGTCGGCCCCGCGCCGCCGGTCGGCGTATAGGGCGTCAGAAGGCGGAAGCCGAGCCCGTCCGACTTGTCGCGCGCCCAGGTCAGGCTCAGGTCGAAATTGATCGTATCGCTAATGTCCCAGTTCAGGCGGCCGCGCAGCGACAGGCGGTCCTTGTCGCCCAGCTCTTCGCCGGTGTCGCGATTATACTGCCAGGCGCCGCCCTGCTCGGTGAAGGCGGCCAGGCGGAAACGCAGCTTGTCGTTGATCGGGCCAGAGACGAAGCCTTCGGCCGAGAAGCGGTCATAGCTGCCATATTCCGCCGTCAGACCGGCCTCGAACACTTCGGTCGGCGAAGCGGTGATGACGTTCACCGCACCGCCGGTCGTGTTCCGGCCATACAGCGTGCCCTGCGGCCCGCGCAGCACTTCGATGCGCGCGATATCGAACAGCGCGCCCTGCGTGGTGACCGTATAGGGATGCGCGACCTCGTCGATATAGATGCCGACGGTCGACGAGTTGTTGCTGGAATATTCGCGCGCGCCGATGCCACGGATGCGGAACTGCGGCTGCCCGCCGCCGAACTGGCTGTCGACCTCCAGCGCCGGCACGTTGTTCTCAAGGTCGTTGACCGTGGAGATATTCTTCTCCTCAAGGTCGCCGCCGCCGATCACCGACAACGCCAGCCCGGTGTCCTGCGCCTTCTGGGCGCGACGCTGGGCGGTGACGATGATCTCCTCGCTGCCTGCGCTTTCCTGCTCGGCGGGCGCTGTCTGCTGCGCCATCGAAACGCCGCCGACGATCTGCATCGCCAGTCCAATCGCCGTACCGGCGAACAAAACTCTCTTCACCTTGAGCCCCCTCATATGAGCATCACGCGGACGAAGCGACACCGACAGGTTCGCTGCGCCGCAATATCAATACATTGAGTATGCGACGGGCGCGACACAGAGGAACCCGCTTTCACTAAAGTGTCGCAATAGCCTGACTTTCGCGTTTCGGGCTCGAATCTTCGTGATCGCAATGCGCTATTGCGTGCCCGCGACCGCCGAAACGCCCGCCTCCGGAGCTCCTGCCGATGACCGAGCCAGCGCCCAATCGTCCTGTCGTCTCCGGAAACCCCGTCGAAATCCGTCCCGGACGCACGCTAAGCGTCGCGGTGCACGAAGCGCCGGGCGATCTCACCTATTTCCTGTGTCACGGCTCGGGCGGCAACAAGAACCAGTGGCGCAGTCAATGGTCTGCGTTGACGGCGGCCGGCCATCGCGTCGTGGCGTGGGACTTCCCGGGCCATGGCGACAGTCCCAAACCGCGCGACGCCGCCGCCTATGCCGGCGACGCGTTCGTCGAGGACTATCTCGCCATTCTGTAACGGTTCGGGTCGGCGCGCATGGTCCTCGCCGGCCACTCCTACGGAACCCGGCTGACGCTCGCCGTCCTGCTGCGCGCCGGCCCCGAACTCCGCCGCCGCGTGATCTCGGCCGTTCTGCTGGGGGCCACGCCGCCGTCGAACGCTGCGCCGGGCGGGCCGATCGTGAAATGGCCGGTCTTTCTGCTGACCCTGATGCGCCCGCTTCTCTCTCGTGGTTTCGCCAGGCTGGCGTGGGATCGCAGCGCCGACCCGGCGCTCGTCGCCCACGAACAGCAGGCGACGAAAGGGAACACGCTGTTCATGATGCAATCTTTGATGCGCCAGATCGCGCGGCTCGATCTCGGCCGCCTCAACGAACTGGACCTGCCCGTCCGCATCATCGCCGGCGCCAGCGACGGGCTGACCCCGCCCGCCGCAGGTCAGGCGCTGTCCCGCGCCTTGCCGGCGGCGACCTTCGAGGTGCTCGCCGACACCGGCCACCAGATCATGCTGGAACGGCCCGCCGAAACGAACGCGGCGCTGCTCGCCGCCGCGCCCTGACGCTCAGATGCAGCGCCCGCCATCGACCTCCAGCGCGACGCCGGTGATCATCGACGCCGCGTCGCTGCACAGGAAGGCCGCCGCCGCGCCCATGTCCTGAGGCGTCGAGAAACGGCCGATGGGAATGGAGGCCAGGAACTTCGCCCGCACCTCCGGCGTGTCCTCGCCCATAAAGGTGGAAAGAAGCGGCGTTTCGCCCGCGACCGGGTTGAGCGCATTCACGCGGATTCCCGCCGACGCAAGCTCAACCGCCATCGCGCGCGTGGCGGTGATCATCCAGCCCTGCGAGGCGTTGTACCAGGTGAGGCGCGGGCGCGGGCTGACGCCGCCCGTCGAGGCGATGTTCAGGATCGCGCCGCCGCCGCCTGCCTTCATCAGCGGCACCACGGCGCGGGCGGTGAGGTACACCGACTTGGCGTTCACCGCGAAGATGCGGTCGAAGGCCTCTTCGGCCAAGTCTTCCAGCGCCTGCGGCAGATGTCCGATCCCGGCATTGTTGACCAGAATGTCGACGCCGCCGAAGGCCGAGGTCACGCGCGCCGCCAGCGCGTTCACGCTGTCGCCGCTTGCGACGTCGGCGGCGACGGCGATCGCCGCGTCGCCCAGTTCGGTCGCCAGCGCCTCGGCCGCTTCGAGGTTCAGATCGGCGATGGCGACGCGTGCGCCCTCCGCCGCGAAGGCGCGGACGATGCCTGCGCCAAACCCGGATGCGCCGCCCGTGACGATGGCGCGTTTGCCCTCAAGTCTCATGCTCTCACCCATGCCAGGCCGCGACGGTCTTCACCGTCGAAAAACCGTAAAGCGCCTCGAAGCCTTTCTCGCGGCCGTGGCCTGACCGGCCGACCCCGCCGAACGGCAGCTCGACGCCGCCGCCCGCGCCGTAATTGTTCAGGAACACCTGCCCCGCCCGCAGCGCGCGCGCCAGCCGCAGCTGGCGGCCGCCGTCGCGCGTCCACACGCCCGCGACCAGGCCGTAAGGCGTGCCATTGGCGATCGCCAGCGCCTCGTCTTCGGTATCGAACGGGATCGCGACCTGCACGGGCCCGAAAATCTCGTCCTGCGCCAGCCCATGATCGGGCGCGACGTCACGCAGCAGAAGCGGCGCGACATAGTGCCCGCCGCCCGGCGCGTCGGCGTCGATGCGCCCCTCGGCGGCGATCGTCAGGCCGTCGGCGCGCGCGGCGTCGATGAATCCCGACACGATGGCCTTCTGCTTCTTCGAGATCAGCGGGCCGAGATCGCGGTCGTCCTTGGCCGGCCCTGCGACTAGGCCGCGATAGCGCGCGGCGAGGCGCTCCAGCACCTGCTCATAGACGCCGCGCTGGATCAGCAGACGCGACGAAGCCGAGCATGTCTGCCCGGCGTTCTGAAGGCCGGCGTCGGCCAGAAACGGCAGGGCGCGTTCGATGTCGGCGTCGTCGAACACGATCTGCGGCGACTTGCCGCCCAGTTCCAGCGTGGCCGGCGCGGCGTGTTTCGCGGCCGCCGCCTGAACGGCGCAGCCGACGGCATAAGACCCCGTGAACGAGATATGATCGACGCCGTCATGCGCGGCCAGCGCCGCGCCCGCCTCCGCGCCGAGCCCCGGCACGACGTTCAGCGCGCCGGCCGGCAGCCCGGCCTCGACCGCGATGGCCGCGAAAGCCAGCGCCGAGCGCGAGGCGTCCTCCGCCGGCTTCAGAACGGCGGCGTTGCCCATCGCCAGCGCCGCGCCGACCGAACGGCCGATGATCTGCATGGGATAGTTCCACGGCACGATATGGCCGGTGACGCCGTGCGGCTCGCGCAGCGTGAACACGGTGAAGCCGTCGCGATAGGGGATGGTTTCGCCGTGAATCTTGTCGGCTGCGCCGCCATAGAACTCGCAATAGCGCGCCAGCGCGATGGCGTCGGCGCGCGCCTGGCGCAGCGGCTTGCCCACATCGGCGGCCTCGATCAGCGCCAATTCTTCGGCGCGGGCGCGGATGGCCTCGCCGATGCGCGTCAGGATGCGCCCGCGCTCGGTCGCATCGGTGCGGCCCCATGCGCCGGCCAGCGCCGCGCGCGCCGCGCCGACCGCGTCATCGACATCGGCGGCCGAGCCGCGCGCGATCTCGCCTTCGATTTCGCCTGTCGAAGGATTCTCGGCTGGCAGGGTGGCCGAGGCCCGCCGCCATGCGCCGTCGATCAGGATCCGGTCGGTTGGAAAACTCATGATGCCTGTTCCGCTTCGCGCGCCGCCAGAACCGTTTCGAGGTCCGGCGAGGCGGCGACGAGTTGTTTCGTATAGTCGTGGACGGGCGCGCGCAGAACCTCCGCGACATCGCCCGCCTCCACGATCCGGCCATGTCGCATGACGGCCACACGGCTCGCCACCGCCCGCGCCGCATCCAGATCGTGCGTGATGAACAGATAGGCGAGACCGATGCGGCGCGAAAGCTCGCGCAGCAGCGCGATGATCTGCGCGCGGGTGGTCATGTCCAGCGCCGAGACGGCCTCGTCCAGCACGATCGCCTGCGGCTCTAAGACCAGCGCGCGCGCAATCGCGATGCGCTGGCGCTGGCCGCCCGAGAACTCATGCGGATAGCGCTCGGCGGTATCGGGCGGCAGCGCCACGTCGGCCAGCGCCTTGGCCACCCGCGCACGGCGTTCGGCCGGCGTCAGCGAGCCGCCTGCGAGGTGGAGCGGCTCGGCCACGATCCGCCCGATGGTGTGGCGCGGATTGAGGCTGCCATACGGGTCCTGGAACACCGCCTGGATCGCGCGGCGCGCCCGCCGCAGGCCATCGCCCCGCGCTTCGTGAATACGTTCCCCGGCGACGCGGACCTCACCGCCGGCCAGCGGCTCAAGGCCCAGTATGGCCCGCGCCAGCGTCGATTTCCCCGAACCGGATTCGCCGACGATCGCCAGGCTCTCGCCCGCGCCAAGCTTCAGCGAAACGCCGTCCACCGCCCTGACCTTGCCGTCATAGACGACCGAAACCTCCCGAGCGTCGACCACCGCCTCGCCCGCGCCGGGCGACCGGCCCGCCTCGGCCGGCGGCAGCTTGGTCGCCGCCAGGAGGCTGCGCGCATAGGGGTGTTCGAGGCGGCGGAAAATCGCGGGCGCGGTGCCTTCCTCCACCACCGCGCCGTCCTTCATGAAGACGATCCGGTCCGCGACGCCCGCGACCGACGCCAGATCGTGCGTCACGAAAACCAGTCCCGCGCCGCCCTTGCGCGCCAGCCCCGCCAGCAGTGCGATGACGCCGCCACGCGCCGTCGCGTCCAGCGCGGTCGTCGGCTCGTCGGCCAGCACCAGCAACGGATCGAGCGCCGCGGCGATGGCCGTCACGACGCGCTGGCGCTGCCCGCCCGAAAGCTGATGCGGATAGCGGTCCAGCGGGATCTGCTCGGGCGGCAGGCCGACGCGGCGCAAGCGCTCGGCGGCCTCAGCGGCCGCCTCACGCGCCGGCAGGCCCAGATGCAGCCGGAAGGTCTCCGCCACCTGACGGCCGATCGTCTGCACCGGGTTCAGCGCGGTCATCGGCTCCTGAAAGACCATGCCGATCCGGCGGCCGCGCAGGGCCTGCATCTCGCGCTCCGAGGCGGCCAGCAGGTCACGTCCTTCAAAGCGGATCGCGCCGGACAGTTTCGCATGCGCCGGCTGAAGGCGCATGATGCTGTGCAGCGTCATCGACTTGCCCGACCCGGATTCGCCCACCAGCCCGACGATCTCGCCCGGCGCCAGCCTGAACGACACATCCCTCAGGATCGGCGCGCCGCCGATCGTCATGGACAGATTTTCAACGCCGAGCAGGCTCAATTCCGCCCCCGCCGCGTGCGCGGATCGACGAGATCGCGCAGCCCGTCGCCAAGCAGGTTCAGGCCCATCACCGTCGCGACGATGGCGACGCCGGGGAAGATCGCCAGCATGCGGCCCCAGCTCGGGTCAGGCGGCTGGGTGCCCAGCCCGACATAGGAAAGCCCCGCCTCGGCCAGCACGCCCAGCGCGAACTGGATCGTGCCCTGCACGATCAGCATGCCGGCGATATTGGGCAGGATGTGCTCAAGCGAGATGCGCAGTCTGCCCTTCCCCGCCAACCGCGCCGCGCGCACGAAATCCCTCGGCCACAGCGCCATCGCCCCGCCGCGCGCCAGACGCGCGAAGACCGGGATGTTGAAGATGCCGATGGCGATGATGGCGTTGAAGATGCCGGGCCCGGCGACCGCGGTGATCAGGATCGCCAGCAACAGCGCGGGAAAAGCGAACAGAAGGTCGCCGCCGCGCGTGATGAACTCGTCGATCGCCCCGCCGCGCGCCGCCGCCAGCAGGCCCAGCGGCACGCCGCCCGCGATGCCGATGCCGACCGCCACCAGCGCGACGGC